>NZ_JAKIHL010000001.1:0-300000 GCF_021608135.1 Microaerobacter geothermalis | reverse complement strand
GAACATTCCCTCAAATTGTGAAGGAGGTAGAGAAATTCCCTGGTCCAACATCAGGGCAAAATATTTGGCAAAGCGGGTTAAATCAGAGGATTTCGCCTTTTCATAATTGGTCACTTCTTCGCCTGTGAAGAACAGGCAAACCATTGAACCCACCCGATTGATATGATGGGAAATATTCAATTCTTTCGCATTTCTGGCTAATCCCTCTGCCAATTTTGCTGATTTCCTCTCTAATTCCTCATATACCCCACCCTGGCCCAGTTCCAGGAGGGTTGTATATCCGGCAACCATGGCTAATGGGTTTCCAGACAAAGTACCGGCTTGATAAATGGATCCAGCAGGAGCAATATGCTCCATGATTTCACGTTTTCCCCCATATGCCCCCACAGGCAGTCCGCCGCCAATCACTTTTCCAAGTGTGGTTAGATCAGGCGTAATGCCATATTTCCCTTGGGCACAGTGATAATCTACCCGAAACCCTGTCATCACTTCATCAAAAATCAGAAGGGTTCCATAGGATTGGGTGATCTCTCTCAAGCCTTCCAGAAACCCTGGTACTGGAGGAACCACTCCCATATTTCCAGCCACCGGCTCCACAATCACCGCTGCCAGGTCTTCCCCATATTTCTCGAAAGCCAATTTCACACTGTCCAAGTCATTATAAGGAACAGTAATGGTATGTATAGCGGTAGATTCCGGTACACCCGGGCTGTCCGGCAATCCCAGTGTAGCCACTCCGGAACCGGCTTTAATCAAAAGACTGTCAGCATGGCCATGATAGCATCCTTCAAATTTCATAATTTTGTTCCGCTTAGTATATCCCCTTGCCAAACGCAAAGCGCTCATCGTTGCTTCTGTCCCCGAGTTCACCATTCGGATCAATTCAACAGAAGGCACAATTTCTGTAACCAACTTGGCCATGTCGGTCTCAAGTTGGGTTGGTGCTCCAAAGCTTGTCCCTTTTTCAGCCACTTCTTGAATCGCGGAAATCACCCTAGGATGGGCATGTCCCAAAATAAGCGGTCCCCAGGACCCAACGTAATCAATATACTCATTTCCATCCACATCATATACTTTTGAGCCCTTCCCTCGTTCCATGTATACCGGATTTAACCCAACGGACTTGAAAGCGCGAACCGGACTGTTCACCCCTCCAGGTATATACTTCTTTGCTTCAGCAAATGATATAATGGATGTTTCATAACTCCTTGCCACGTGGAATCCCTCCATTAATATTTATACAAAAATAACTATAGATGTGGAATTAAAGATTCCCACGTCGCTAGTCGAGTTCGTGCATAGAAGTGATTCAGGTCCGCTTCAAGTCTAAAGAACGGAGCCCTCAAAAACATCTGGGTATTTCAAGGACGGAGTCAGTTTGAGGGCTAATTCCCGTTCATTAGCCCCTCCGCTCAGTACGAACTCGAAGGCTGTCCTTAGTGAATTCTTTAATTCCGTCTATATCGCTCACTTTTGCTTGAGCCATTTCGCCACATCTTTGGCATGATAGGTTAAGATGAGATCGGCTCCTGCCCTTTTCATTCCTGTCAGCAATTCCAATACAACAGACTCTTCGTTAATCCAGCCATTCGCACTTGCGGACTTAATCATGGAATACTCTCCACTTACATTATAGGCTGCAACCGGAAGATCAAATTGATCCTTCACCTGGCGAATAATATCCATGTAAGCCATAGCAGGTTTTACCATTAAGATATCTGCCCCCTCCTTTACGTCAGAAGCAGCTTCCCTTAAAGCTTCCCTTCCATTGGCAGGATCCATTTGATAAGTTCTTCTATCACCAAATTGGGGTGCAGAATGGGCCGCATCCCGAAATGGACCATAAAACGAAGAAGCATATTTAACGGCATAGGACATGATCGGGATTTCTGTAAAACCCGCTTCATCTAATCCGTGCCGGATAGCGGTCACGAACCCGTCCATCATATTGGATGGAGCAATCATGTCGGCACCTGCTGTGGCCTGTGACACGGCGGTCTTTACCAATAACTCAAGGGATGGATCATTTAAAATCCGTCCATCATCAACCACACCGCAGTGTCCATGATCCGTATATTGACATAGACAGGTGTCAGCAATGACCAGTAATTCCGGCTTCATTTTTTTAATTTCATAGGTAGCCCGCTGAACAATGCCATCTTCTGCATAGGCTTGAGAACCTGTTTCATCCTTATGGTTTGGAACGCCAAAAAGAATCACTGCTTCAATTCCCAATTGAATAATTTCTTCAATTTCTTCCCTTAATCGGTCCAGAGAAAAGTGAAATACCCCTGGCATGGAGGGGATTTCTTCTTTTATATTTTCCCCTTCAACAACAAATAACGGGTAGATCAGATCATGAACGGTCAGCTGATTTTCACGAACCAGTTTTCTTAAGGTTTCACTACCTCTCAATCTTCTGTGACGGTCAAAGTGAATAGTCATTTTTATCCCCTCCTATATATTTTTTATCGCATCCAACAACCCTTCCATGGTAGAAGGTTTTGCTACAGCATCCACCGGTAGACTCAACTCTTTGGCTGTGTTGGCAGTGATAGGACCTATACAGACAATCTTGATGCCAGATATCAGTTCTTCAAGTTTCTCTTCTTCCAAAATCGTGCAAAAGTTTTGAACCGCGGATGAACTGGCAAAGGTAATAATGTGAACCTGCTTTTTCTTTAATAAATCCACTAATTCATCCTTTAATGAGTCGGCAATTACTGTCTCATAGACATCCACTTCGGTCACCTGCACGCCCCTTCTTCTCAGCTCTTCAGGAAGAAGCTTGCGGGCAATATTGGCTCTGGGAAGCAAAACCTTTTGTCCAGGTTTTAAGTAATCTTCCATCTCTTGCAAAAATCCTTCAGCCTGATATGTAGTTGGAACCCAATGAACCTCCAGCTTATTTTTCCTGAGAACATCAGCCGTTTTGGGCCCGACGGCTGCGATATTTATTCTAGACAAAACTTGGATATCGAAAGAAAGCTTTTCTAAGCGATTTAAAAAAAATCGAACCCCATTCACGCTCGTAAAAATAACCCAATCAAATTGTTCCAGGTGATAAATGGCCAGATCCAGGGCGACCGTATCCTTGGGTGGGATGACCTGAATTAAAGGAAATACAGCGGGTTCACCGCCCAGTTCCCTTATTTTTGCAGATACACCATCGGTCTGGGCTTTCGCTCTGGTGATCAGTATTTTTTTTCCTGTTAAAGGAAATAGATCCCTATTCCTCATTTGATTCTATCCTTACCTTCGACAAAATCTCGCTGGCACCGAGGCTTAACAGCTTTTCTGCTAAGCTTCTTCCCAACTCCTCAGGATGATTTCCGTTCATCTGCTCATGAAGCAAAATTTCTCCATCCGGAGTACCCACAATCCCTGTCAATTGGTACTCCTCTCCTAACTTGATGCAGTAAGCACCAATTGGAACCTGGCATCCCCCCTGCAATTGATGGAGAAATGCTCTTTCAGCCCTGGTGGTTTCAGCCGTTACCGTGTCATTGATTTTTTCTAAAAGAGAAATAATTTCCTCATCCTTTTCCCTGCACTGAATTCCTAGGGCTCCTTGACCAACAGCAGGAATGGAAACCCCTTCGGATAGGAACTGGGTGATTATGTGTTCCCACCCTAAACGAATCAGTCCTGCCGCAGCCAACATAATGGCATCCAAGTTTTCTTCCTCCAGCTTTCTTATCCTTGTATTTAAGTTTCCACGAATGGAACGGATTTCAAGGTCAGGGCGCAGCTTTTTCAACTGGGCTGCCCGGCGAAGGCTACTGGTCCCGATCACAGCCCCATCAGGCAATTGATCCAATGTCTTATGATCCTTTGAAATTAAACAATCCCTTGGGTCCACCCTTTTGGGAACAGAGCCAAGTGTCAAACCCGGCGGCATTTCTGCAGGCATATCCTTCATACTATGAACGGCAAAATCAATTTCCCCGTCCAAAAGAGCCTGTTCAATTTCCTTTACAAATAATCCTTTCCCCCCCACTTTGGAAAGAGTCACATCCAATATTTTATCCCCTTTGGTTACGATGGTTTTTATTTCAAATTGATAGGGAAGTCCAAGGGATTTTAACTGGTTAATTACCCAATTCGTCTGATTTAATGCCAATTCGCTTTTTCGTGAACCAACAATGATGGTTTTCATCAGGGGCCTCCTTAAACGAGATTTGTATCTAAAACCACAGATGGAAGGATGAGTACAGTCCGGAAACCAGATAATTTAACAGCACCGTGGTAAAGGCCACGATATTCCAAAGGGCCAGCTTCTTGCCCATCCACCTTGAAGTTATCCTTTGATAAAGGGAAAACCCAAAGGCAAATAAAACAATAAGTGACATCAGCACCTTAGGGTCATACCAAAAAGGACCGGGGACTTTAACAGTAGCCCATATGATGCCTAAGATTAATGAAAGCAACAAAATGGGGATTCCGATCACATTCAACCGAAACGAGAAAAGTTCCAGCTGATCCAAACTGGGTAAGCGGCGCAATAATGGCGTCCATTGTTTCTTCTTAAGCATTTTATTTTGAATGAGATACATCATAGAAAAAATAAAGGATAAAGAAAATGCACCATAACTTAAAAGGGCCATGGTGATATGAATAAATAGGAGCTTTGAAGTTAATTGTTCAGTAACAACAGGGGATGTATCATGACTGGCAAACAGATTTAGGGCAAGAACGGAAAAACCGATGACATTCGTAAAGAAAACAAATAAATCCATTTTAAAAAAATAGTTTAAGATCAAAGATAGAGTAACTAGAATCCATGAATAAAAAAATAATGTTTCAAATAAAGTTAATACCGGAAAATAGTCTTTTTCCAGCATACTGAACATAAAGAAGGCCGTCTGCATTCCCCAGACAACAGCAAGCAACCAAAAGGCAACTCGATTCGCCCTTTGGTTGCTACTAAGAAAATCGGCAAAATAGAAAAGTACACTTAGCGCATACATATAGATCATCACATCATATAGCCAACCTAATGCTAACACGTGACATACTCCCTTCTCTAGGAGTGGACGGTTATCTTAGCCGCCGCGATGGTTTTACTGTTCACTTGTTGTTCCTTTGATGATGTTAACACCTGTTTTTTTTCTTCCTTCTCCACTTGTTCTTCCAGGGCAAATATTTTACTAAACATTTCCAACGCTTCATCTCCATTGGATTCCGCAGACATTTCTTTAATCCTCAGGATTGGATCCCTTAGAAGTTGGTTTACAATACTCTTTGTATGCTTTTTTAAGATTAATACTTCCCTATCCGTCAGGTTGGGCATCTTATTTAAAATACTTTGCATGGTTTCTTCCTGAATCGCCGTCGCCTTTTTCCGGAGGGATGTAATCAGCGGCACGACTCCAAGGGTATTTACCCAGTTCTTAAAGGCCACCAATTCCTCCTCAATCATGGCTTTAATTCTTTCTGCTTCTTTAGCCCTTTCCTGGAGATTTGCTTCCACGATCCCTTCCAGATCATCTATATCATACAGATACACATTGTCCAATTCATTGATAGCGGGGTCCAAATCACGAGGTACGGCAATATCAATTAAAAACAGCGGTCGATGATTACGCGCTTTTAAAACTTTTGATATATCCTCTTTCGTTACCACATAATGGTTAGAACCAGTAGAACTGACCACAATATCAGCATGAATCATGACATGATTTAACTGCTCCATCGTAAAAGCTTTTCCGCCGAATTGGGAGGATAATTTCTCCGCCCTTTCCAATGTCCGGTTGACCACCATAACATTCTTTGCCCCATTGGCATGGAAGTGTTTCGCCGTCAATTCACTCATTTCCCCGGCACCAATGACTAACACAGACTTTTCAGAAAAAGAACCAAATATTTTTTTCCCTAACTCAACGGCAGCATAACTGACGGAAACGGCATTTTCGCCGATTTGTGTCTCTGAATGGGCTTTCTTTGCCAATGTTACTGCCTGTTTAAACAATGTGTTTAATAAGGAACCGGTGCTTTGGCAACTCTGGGCTGTAAACCACGCTTCCTTCACTTGACCAAGGATCTGGGTCTCTCCCAAAACCATGGAGTCCAAACCACAGGTTACCCTAAACAGGTGGATAATCGCTTCATCGTCCTTTAACAAATATAGATACTTTGAAAATTCCTTTTTGGGTATTCCAAACCATTCGCTTAGAAATATCTTTGGGGTTTCTTCACCAGAATGAAGGTAATCCACCACCAAATACAACTCCATCCGGTTACAGGTACTTAAAATGACACATTCCAGTATACTTTTTGTGTTTCTCAGTTGAGTAAGGGCATGTGGAAGCAGGTCAGCCTGAAAAGCAAACTTCTCCCTAATCTCAACCGGTGCAGTTTTATAGTTTAATCCGATTGTCAGAATGTGCATACGAAACACCCCAAAACGATTCGTAGTAGTCCTATTTTACCCTTGAATCATTATAACATTTATGTCTGCAAAATTTCAGCAGAAATTGTGAACAGAAATTGAAATGATTTCATAAGATATCACAGGCAAAAGCCCAGGACAGGAGGTTTTTATCATGAAAAAAGTAAATTTTTTGGTTATTTTATCACTTCTTTTCGTCTCCCTTGCCATCTTTGTTGGCTGCTCTTCTGGGAAGGAGCAAAATCAAGGGGCGGAAAAAACAAAAATCAGATTGTTTGAAGTCACCCGTTCCATTTTTTACGCCCCGGAGTATATTGCCTTAACTCAAGGACTATTTGAAGAAGAAGGACTGGAGGTAGAACTAACCACTGCCTTCGGAGGGGACAAAACGATGACAGCCCTGTTAAGCGATAATGCCGACATCATTCTTGTCGGATCAGAAACGACCATCTATGTCTACAATCAGGGAACCAGTGATCCGGCTATTAATTTCGCCCAATTAACCCAAACCGATGGATCATTCCTTGTTTCCAGAGAACCCATTGAAAAATTTACTTGGGATATGCTGAAAGGAAAAATTCTTCTGGGTCAGCGCAAAGGCGGCATGCCGGAAATGGTAAGCGAATTCGTGCAAAAGAAAAATGGCATTATCCCATTTAAGGATGTTGAAATCATTCAAAATGTAGACTACGCCAACCTCGGAAGCGCATTTGCATCGGGAACAGGTGATTTCGTGCAGCTCTTTGAACCGGTGGCTTCCAAGCTGGAATTGGAAGGAAAGGGATACGTTGTTGCCTCTTTCGGTGTGGAAAGCGGAAAACTTCCCTACACGGTCTTTATTGCAAAGAAAAGTTTTCTCGATAAAAAGCCGGATGTAGTCCAAAGCTTTACCAACGCCATATATAAAGCACAGATTTGGGCCCAGTCCCATTCTGTGGAAGAAATTGCCGACGCCATCTCCCCCTATTTTCAGGAGATTGATCGAACCACAATGCTAAAGGTTGTAGACCGCTATAAATCCCAAGGCTCATGGGCAACCGATCCCATTCTGGATGAAGAAGAATACCGCAATTTGGAAGCCGTGATGGAGAGCGCCGGTGAATTAAACAAAAAAGCCCCCTATAATGAAATAGTTAACACAACCTTCGCCAAAAATGCTATGAAAAATATCACACAGTAAACTATAGATGTGGAATTAAAGATTCACACGTCCCCTTGTCGATTTCGTGCATAGGAAACTTACTTCATGTGGAGTGTTCTTTTCCACCTGAAGTTTAGTTGAACTTGTCCAGGAGCCTACCGCCACTTGTCTCAAGATAATAAGAGCGAATATTAGTGGCGGTTAGCTACAGGGCAAGAAGTGATCCAGGTCCGCTTCAAGTCTAAAGAATGATGCCCTTAAAAACATCCGAATAACTCGAAGATGGAGTCAGTTTGAGGACTAATTCCCCTCCTTTTACCCGGTGAATAAGATGATGGGAGGAGGTGACTGTATGCCACAAGCCTATGCGATTCAATTTGACAATGTGTCTAAGACCTACATTACCCGGGAAGGGGAGACGGAAGCCATTCGGGATATTTCCTTTCAAGTGGAAGAAGGAGAATTTGTCACATTAGTGGGACCCAGCGGCTGCGGAAAAAGTACCATTCTATCTCTCATATCAGGGTTATTCCAACCTACGGCCGGAACCGTATATATAAATGGAAAAAAAGTATTACAACCCTCGATTGAGATTGGCTATATGCTACAACAAGACTACTTGCTGTCCTGGAGAAAGATAGAAGAAAATATCCTTTTGGGATTGGAAATACAGAATAAGCTCTCAGTAGAAACAAAGGGATATGCACTCTCCCTTCTGGAAGAAATGGGGCTAACCAGCTATAAAAAGCACTATCCACACCAGTTATCAGGAGGGATGAGGCAGCGGGTGGCTCTGGTGCGAACCCTTGCTACCAATCCGAATATTTTACTATTGGATGAACCATTTTCAGCCCTTGACTATCAAACCAAATTAAAGCTGGAGGATTTAGTAAGAAGTACCTTACGCAAACGTCGCAAAACAGCCCTCCTCGTCACCCATGATATTTCGGAAGCGATCGCCATGTCAGACAAAATTGTGATTCTTGATCGCAATCCCGGAAGGATCAAAAAAGAAATCATATTGCCACCGGAATTGAGGGATCCATTGCCTGTTGAAACCAGGGATGTTCCAAGCTTCCAAAAGCACTTCCATCTCATTTGGCAGGAGATGAATCTAAATGATGAGAAAAAGTGAATCCAAGATTAATCAATGGTTAACTCGGGGAGGCCAGTCGGCAGCCCATGGTGAATACTTGAAAAAACTTCGCATTGAAAAATGGATGGTATTCTTTACACAACTTGTGTTGTTGGCGGTACTGTTGGCCCTGTGGGAATGGGCCTCTGCCCTGAAATGGATCGATCCTTTGCTGTTCAGCAGACCCTCAAAAATTTGGAATTCTTTTTATGCCATGCTGATAAACGGAGATCTTCACTATCACATCTTTATTACTGTTGTTGAAACCTTGGCCGGGTTTCTGCTGGGGACGATTTTGGGAACGGTGATTGCCATCACCATATGGACTTCCAATTTTCTGGCTAAAGTGTTGGACCCATATATTGTTGTATTAAACGGAATGCCCAAGGTAGCGTTGGGACCCATTTTTATCGTTGCCTTTGGAGGAGGGTATGGCGCCATTATTTCCATGGCGGTAGCCGTTTCTGTTATCATTACCATCATTGTCGTGTATAGCAGTTTTAAAGAAGTAGATGATAATTATATCCGGATGGCCAAAACCTTTGGTGCAACAAAATCACAGATCTTTCAAAAGATCATTTTCCCCGCCTCATTCCCCACCGTCATTTCCACCCTTAAGGTCAACGTAGGTCTCTCCTGGGTCGGGGTCATTGTCGGTGAGTTTCTGGTTTCCAAAGCAGGACTGGGCTATTTGATCATTTACGGATTTCAGGTTTTCAATTTAACCCTAGTCTTTATCAGCCTCCTTATCATTGCCATTTGCGCCACTCTGATGTACCAAGGGGTCACGATTCTGGAAAAACGCATGATGAAACACCGAGGAATTCGAGATGAAAATTGAAAAAATGGCAGCAATATCTGCCATTTTTTCTTTTTCCGATTTGCATTATATGGCTTTCACCATACCGCCATCGACCAGAAGTGCCTGACCGGTAATATAGGTATTGGCTCCGGAAGCAAAGAAAACAACCGCTTTGGCAAACTCCTCCGGTTCTCCATAGCGACCTAGCGGGATTTGGGTTTCCATTTGCTTTCTTACCTCTTCCCTGGAAATTCCTAATTTATCCCCACGAATTTGATCCAATTGGATCAAGCGATCCGTTGCAACCCTTCCCGGGCCTATGGTATTGATCAAGATGCCGTCTTTAGCCAATTCTGAAGCAAGGGTTTTAGATAAGCCAATGATCCCTGTGCGGAAGGTATTGGACAAAATCAACCCATCAATGGGCTGTTTAAATGAAGAAGAGGCAAAATTGACGATCCTACCGTACTGTTTCTTTCTCATATGGGGAAGGACAGCACGAATGGTTCTGATAAAACTGAGCAGATTTAATTCAAAGGCCCTTATCCAATCTGCATCAGAAAAATCATCAAAGGTTCCGGCAGGCGGGCCTCCGGCATTGTTAATCAGAATATCAACTCCACCAAATTCTTCCACTGTCCGATTAACCAGATTTTCAATATCTTCCGCCTTTGTGACATCTGATGGAACGATCAGTACAGGTTGACCGCTTGCTTCTCTGATTTCTTTAGCTGTCCTTTCCAACTCCTCTTGATTGCGGCTGGAAATGGCCACTTTAGCACCCTCTAAAGCCAACTGCAGTGCCGTTGCTTTACCCAATCCCTTGCTTGAAGCGGTTACAATGGCCACCTGGCCCTTTAGTTTTAAATCCATATTAATCAACTCCTCTTAGCAATGATTCATGTTTATAAGGACATTTTCCACATCTGGGCCAAACTCGACCAGCAGACGTGTAAATCTTTAGTACCGCATGTATCGGTGAAACGATCGATTTACACGTCTTCTATCACTTGATTCCTTAATACCCCAATTCCTTCAATGGCTATTTCTATCACGTCCCCTGGTTGCAGAAACTTAGGAGGATGAAATCCCTTTCCAACACCGGACGGTGTTCCGGTAGCAATGATATCGCCAGGTTCCAGCGTCATTCCTGCAGACAAGGTTTCAATGATTGTAGGAATATTGAAGATAAATTGGTCGGTAGAGGAAGATTGTCTTATTTCTCCATTCACACGGGTTTCAATTTTTAGTTGAGAAGGATTTGAAATCGCTTCCCTGTACACAAGATAGGGACCCATGGGACATGAAGTATCCAGACTTTTTCCAATCAGAAACTGCTTGTGTCTTTGCTGTAGATCACGGGCGGTCACATCATTGATAATCGTATAGCCAAATACGTAATCCCAGGCATCTTCTTTGGAAATTCCCCTTCCCTTTTTTCCGATCACTAATGCCAGTTCCCCTTCATAGTCCAGTTCTGAAGTGACTTTATGATGGGAAAGAATCCCCTCATTGGGACCGATCACGGTGGTGGGGGCCTTTGAAAATACCATCGGGTCTTTGGGAATGGACTCTACCCCTCCCATTTCGATGGCATGATCCGCATAATTTTTCCCCAGGCAAAAAATATTTTTCAGGGGACGGGGAATCGGAGCTTTTAGCTGGATATCTTCCATTAAAAGCCAGCGGGGAGAATGGAAGTGTTCTTCATCTAAAAGTTGAAGCACTTTTTTCGTCTGTTCAATAAACAATTCACCAAATCGGATAGAAGAGATCATATCAACATACAAACCATCCACCTTCGACAATTTCCCCCGTTCAGCCAAATCGCTCTGAGCTGCCAGCAAGTCTAAAACCTTGTCCTTTTGAGTATTTAATATGCCTACTCGATCTCTTCCTTGATGGGAAAACGTCACAAAAAACATCGGAAACCTCCTTTCACCTTATGTATATGTCTCTATTATATATGATTAATCCAGAACAATAAAAGACGCACCAATTAAGACAAGCATGGCTGATAAAACAACATTGACGTGGATGACTTCATCTTCCCGCAGCAACAAACGGCTTAACAGTACCGTTAACAGAGGTTCTGTTGCAGCAATCACACCGACATAAGCCACCTGGATATACCACAGAGCCACAAAAAATGAAAGGATTGCCACGCTTGTCAATATACCGGACAAAACATAATAGCCATTCACATTCTTCCAATTACGGTAGACGGTTTCCTTTAGTTCTCCTTTATATGCCAACAACGCTGAAAAAGACACGACGGCGGTAATGGCACCAAACAACGCTCCTACAAAAGGATCAGACATCGAGATCATGCCCAATTTTCTTATCCCCTGTCCGAGCCCAAATCCTGCGGCGGCCGTTAATGCCAATAAGTATCCCGTAGAATTGCGATTTCTGTCATCATTGTTCCTTTTCCCCAGCATATAAAACCCTTGAATACTCAGACCAAGAAACAATATCCCTATTCCGATGGAAGGCAATACGTGCAGTTTTTCGTTTAATATCAACAAGGCAAAAACTAAGGTAAAAAGGGGAGCCGTATTTTTTATCGCTGCACCACGGGAAGGACCAATTAATCGAAAGCTTGCAAAAAGACTGATTCGGCCGATAAAGGTGGTCAGCAAACCGGCGATAACAAAAAATAGAATGGCCTTAGACGAAAAGGAAGGGGCTTGGGGGCCCTGATTGATTCGCCAAATCCATGTGACAAATAATAATACAATTAAATTAACGGTCATCGTTGTAAATACGCCATTATCATCGGCATTTTTTTTCATTCCTTTTTTCATGATAATATTGCTGACAGCAAAACCCAATGCAGACAAAAAAGCAAAAAGGTACCCCATTCTTCTCCCTCTTTCTATTGAAGTGAAACTGATAAAGCCGTTTTAATTGATTCCTGCCGCTTCTGCTAACAATTCTACCAGGTGGACTGCCCTTACTTTCTCCTTTAATCCTTCTCTTTCTATTCCCATCCTCATTTGCAGCAAGCAACCGGGATTTGTTGTCACGATGGTGGTTGCTCCGGTATCCTTGGCGTAGGACATCTTCTCATCCAGGATCTCCATCGATTCTTTATAATGAACCAGGTTATAAATTCCCGCTGATCCACAACAGGATTCAGCATTTTCCATCTCTACAAACTGAATGCCGGGGATGGATTGCAGTAGGCGAAGGGGTTCAACCCGCACCTTCTGCACATGATTCATATGACAGGAAGGCTGGTAAGTGACAATCTCGTTGATTTCCTTGGTAAAAGGCACCCCTCCGCATTCCACAAGTACTTGGCTGATATCCTTTGTCCTCGCTGTAAAATTTTTCGCCCTTTCCTCCCACTCGGAATCACCATGGAATAGATGGCCATATTCTATTAGCATGGCCCCGCATCCACCGGCATTATTAACGATAAAATCAATGTCTCCATTTTCAAAGGCCATGATATTTTTCTTCGCTAATTGAATGGCTAATTCCTTCTCTCCTGAATGGGCATGCAGGGCTCCGCAGCAAGTTTGGCCATCTAGTACCACCACTTCACAACCTGCTTTGGCAAGGAGTTCGATGCTTAGACGATTGATTTTTTGAAACATGGCGTCCATGATACAGCCATGAAAAAATGCCACTTTAAATTTCTTCTGTTTGGGAACGATCTGTTTGGGTGTTTTCTTCCTCATTCTTGGTGAGGAAAGGTCATCGGGTATGACTGCCTCGAAATCTTTCAAGTGGGAAGGCAATAGGTTTAGCATCCCGCTTGTTCTTGCCAGACGTTGAATCCCCGATTTCTGATAAAACCATAGTACATTCCCAATCCTCCTCATTTGTTTTGAATTGGGGAAAACATATTTAAACAGGACCTTTCTAGAAACCTGAACGGGTTTGGCGTACTTTTTGCGAACTTCCAATGTATTTTTTGCCGCTTCATAGATCTTTCCGTATTCTACTCCAGTTGGACAGGCAACTTCACAGGCGCGGCATCCTAGACACAAATCAATTGGATCTTCTAAAACAGAAATGTCTGCTCTCCCCTCCGCCACAAGCTTGACCAGATTAATTCTTCCTCTGGGAGAGTGAGTTTCCTTCTCCATGGTTTGATAGGTGGGACAGACAGGTAGACAGTATCCGCATTGGACACAATTGAAGGTTTTATCGTATTCCAGTTGCTTCTTTAGTTGTAATAGGTTGTTGTTCATTCTGTCAGCACCAACTTTTGTCCGGGTTCAGGAAATATTTTCCCGGGATTCATTATATGGTTCGGATCCCAGGCTTCTTTAATTCTTTTCATCATATCAAGACCAATACTGCCCAATTCCATTTCCATAAATGGGGCCTTCATGGTTCCAATCCCATGTTCGCCGGATAAAGTGCCCCCTAATTCAACAGCCGCTTTAAAAATCTCCGCGACAGCCATTTCCACCCTTTTCATCTCCTCTTGATCCCGCTTGTCGGCGATGATATTCGGATGCAGATTCCCGTCTCCGGCATGGCCGAAGACCACAAGGTGAATGTTGTATTTCTCTTTGATCTCCTTTAATTTTCTAAACATGTCCGGAATCTTGCTCCGGGGAACGGTTGCATCCTCCGAGATTTTGGTCGGCTTTATTTTTACAATGGCCGGGGAAACGAGCTTTCTCGCCTTCCAAAGCTCTTCCCGCTCTTTTTGGGAATGGGCCAGCCTGACTTCCTTCGCACCCACTTCTTTGCAGATTTTTTCCGCTTTTTCTATTTCATCCCGAATCGCATGGGGATGACCATCCATTTCTATTAAAATAATCGCTTCTGCATCTGTAGGAAGGCCGCAAGGCTGATAGTTCTCAACGGCAATGATGGAGGCTTGATCCATCAGTTCCATCTTGGAAGGAAGAATCCCGGATGATAAAATTTTTGAAATGGCACGGCCTGAATCAACTAAATCCTGAAAGATCGCCATCATAGTTTCCGTTGCCGGGGGTTTAGGAATTAATCGCAGGGTGGCTTCTGTGATTATTCCCAGGGTTCCCTCCGAACCTACAATCAGTTTGGTTAAATCATATCCGGTTACGTTTTTTACCGTTCTTCCACCGGTTCGAATAATCTCCCCTTCAGGAGTGACCACTTCAAGTCCAATCACATAATCCTTGGTGACTCCATATTTCAGACCCCTCGGCCCGCCTGAGTTTTCTGCCAGATTTCCTCCAATGGTTGACACATGGGAGCTGCTTGGATCAGGAGGATACATTAGCCCTTTGTTTTCCGCCGCTTTATGAATTTCGGATGTGAGTACACCCGGAGAGACAATGGCCACCAAATCCTCCTCATCAATGATAAGCTTTTCATTCATTTTGGACAGATCCAGGACCATTCCACCCTTTACCGGAAGAGGTCCTCCGCTGAGGGAGGTAGATTGGCCCCGCGGATAGACAGGAATCTTCTCCTGATTGGCCAGTTTTACCAGATCGGCAACCTCTTTTGTTGACTTAGGCTGAATCACTACATCAGGTATATACGTTCCAAAGGAGGCATCAAAGGAGTAACTCATTAAATCAGCCAGGTCTGTAAGCACCCTTCGGTGATCCTTTACCAATTCTTTGGTCTTATCGATGATTTTGGCATCCAATTTATTAATTCTTCTATCCATATTTTCTCCTCCAATATTTCTGTGTGAAAGGAACTAAAGATTTACACGTCCGCTGGTCGAGTTCGTGCAAGTAGTAATTAAGTCCGCTTCGAGGCTAAAGAACGGAGCCCTCAAAAACATCTAGGTATTTCGAAGGTGGAGTCAGTTTGAGGGCTAATTCCCGTTCTTTAGCCCCTACCCTTTGTACGAACTCGAAGGCAGTCCTTAGTAAATCTTTAGTTCCTTTCCACATCGTCCCTCAAACTGAACCATCATCAAATTTTTAAGGGTTTAGTTAAACAAATATTGAAAGACTGCCCTCTTCTGTAAAAGCCAAAGAGAAGGGACCGCTTATCCGTTCTATGGGGGCGTTATTGCATACCAATTCCTGATAAATCACCTCAGAAACAGCCAGTTCATCCAAGTGCAGGGTATTTTTTAAGATGGCAATCCTCAACTGATCAGGATTTTCAGGTTTTAATGTCTTTATGACTCCTTCAAAAAGCTCCCGATCCGTTGAAAAAGTAACCGGAATGGCACAGCGTTGGACAAACCCGGTGGTCATACAATTTAAATAGGTAGCCTGTTTATCCATTTTTTCTACCAATCGCTGAGTAGTAAAATCTGCTAGCCCGATTCCATTTGCATTTCCATGGGATTCTTCGGTCAGATCAAGGACGGCTACATATTGGATATTGGGTTCTTCCGGTTCTTTAATTCCATGGATGCGCATTCTGCCAATGACATTGGTATCGATGCCGGTACCGCTATAATTTTTTCCCATTTCCTGTATGACGCACAAATCCAGATTGGATACCGGAATCTTTGGCAAATATGATTTTGCTTTGATCAAAAGTTCCTTTTCTACTTCCCAAATTTTTTCCCTAGCTATTCCTTGAATGACAGCCGTTTCATCATAGGAATTTTCCACGATGGCAATTCCTCCGATAATCGGAATCTTATCCATCATTACCTTTGCAATGGATGGAATGGCCTGACTCATTTTACTTGCCCCAAGCCTGTGTACCATTGACGCTCCCTTCTGCCTTCCCATACCCACTGCCATCATCTTTAACAGTCCACTTTCGTAAGGTCCTTGAAAGGCGGTATGAGGTTTGACCCGGTTCACGACCAGTACCCCATCTGCTTCGAGGGCTTCCTTGGCGATATAAACCGGAAGGCCTACCAGGCCTTCCTCTGTCACTCCGATCTGTACCACTTCACTTGAGCATGCAATCTCTGTTCCGATAATTTCAGGCGTTATCCCTAACGAATGCAATACTTCCCTCTGACCTTCAGCTTTCCCCCTTCCATGGCTTCCCATGGCGGCAATCAGAAAGGGCTCATAGCCCATTCCTTTTAATTCCCTTACGATGGACTGAAGGATTTGTACGATATGCTGAATTCCACGACTTCCGACGGTAATGCCAATTTTTGCTCCTGATTTCAGCGGTTCAGTCAGATTTTCAGTTGGACTAAATATTTTCTTGATTGCATGTTTTACTTCTTGATTTACATCTTGCACATGATCATTAGAGAAATTTTGTCTAATTTTATAAAACTTTGGCAGGTGAATAGTCATCAGGCGGCTGTCCCCTTTCGTTCTATAGAGTACGGAACTAAAGATTTTACACGTCCGCTAGTCGAGTTCGACCAAGAAGTGATTAACGTCCGCTTCGGGGCTAATTGAACGGAGCCCTCAAAAACATCTAGGAATATCGATGATGAAGTCAGTTTGAGGGCTAATTCCCGTTCTTTAGCCCCTCCGCTTTGCACGAACTCGAAGACTGTCCTTAGTAAATTCTTTGGTTCCGTCCATATTAGGTTAAGTCAACAATATCTCTTGATGACTTGATCAATGTGATAGCTAATCGCATTTCGGGCTTGTTCGGGATCCTTTTTCTTAATCGCTTCATAGATTGCCCGATGTTCTTCCAATACAATTCGGCTTCTGCCAGGAACAGACAGCGATTCGCTTCTGCTATGTTTCAACCCTTCAATAATCGCATTTGAGATGAGAGAAAATGTTTTCAGCATCATTTGATTGCTGCTGGCATTGACCACAGCCAGGTGAAAGTTAAAATCCTCTTCTGCCGCGATTTTCCTTTCAGCGACTGCTTTTTCCAAATCAGACAATGCCCTCTCAATGACAAGTACATTTTTTTTATCAGCTCTCAAGGCGGCCAAATAGGCAGCCTGGCCTTCAATGCCTTGACGAAGTTCCAACAATTCCAGAAGTTCATTGGTATTTTTCGAAAATATTTCTTCTATCTTTGAAACCATTTGATCCCTTTTATCTTCTACCAGAAAAACGCCAATCCCGGACTTGATTTCTATGATTCCTCTTGATTCCATTACACTTAATGCTTCACGAACGGCACTCCTTGAAACAGATAAAGTTACCGCAAGATCTCTTTCCGAGGGCAGCCTGTCACCGGGATTGATTAAACCTGATTCTATTGAATGTTTCAGTCGTTCAATGACCATTTCATATACTTTCTTTTTTTTGATCGGTTCCCAATTCATGTTTTATTCTCCCATCTTTTGTGTTCAGGAGGTTAGGTGGTTAGGTGTCCAGACCACCCATTTCAAAAATAACAAACGATTTAAATAATTTCAATAGTATATTTTATCTATCACTCATAAAAATTTTAATCTTTAACAAAAATCGGACAGATTAAATGGAATGTGCTCCAAAAAATCTGCCCCGAAACAATCAGCAGTTTAACAACGAAATCTGCTGACGATGCCTTCCAATGTTTTGGATTGTTGGGAAAGGGTGTTGGCATCCTTGGCCAACATTTGAATTACATCGACCTGATCTTCTACCGCAGTGGCTGCCGTATTCGCAGACACGGTAAACTCTTTGGCAATATGATTTAAGTGATTAAGTATGCTTTCCAATTCAAAGCAATTCTCCAATACTTCTTGGGAATGTTGAAAATTGCCTGTCACCTGTTTTTTTGTTTTTTCCACGACATCCCTTAGATAGATAATCGCTTGTCCAGTTCCTTCAATAATGCTCATTCCCTGATCAATCTCAGATACACTGTTTTCTACACGTTTCACTGCTTCCACGGAATGCTGTTTCACATTGGCCAACAGGGTCATAATTTCATCGGCAAATTGGGACGTCTCTTCGGCCAATTTTCTTACCTCACTGGCAACAACGGCAAATCCTCTACCACTCTCACCGGCCCTTGATGCCTCAATGGACGCATTTAGTGCCAAAAGGTTTGTTTGTCTGGCAATATGTGTGATTGACGAAACTTTAGATACAATTTCCTCCGTATCTACCGATACTCGTTTAATCATTTCTGATGAGCGATAAGCCATTTCTTGAATGGTTTTCATTTTTTCTTTGGAAATAGTAACGGATTGGCTTCCCTGTTCCGCTTTGATAAACGCATCTTCACTTAATTTCAATGCTTCCGTCACTTTCTGCTGCATATCCCTCGAAAGTTCTACCATGCTATTGATCTTTTCATGTCCCTGTTTCATTGAGGAAAGCTGTTCCTCTGTTCCCTGGCGAAATTCCTCCATCACCTCTGACAGTTCTTCAAAGGCCTTTGCCAAATCATTGGCCTCTTTCGCCTGAGCTTCGCTTATTTTTCTCGTAGCCTCTGAAGCCCCTGTAATCTCTCGAATCATGGTGTTTAAACCCTTCGTTATTTTGTTCAATTCAAAGGCCATTTGACTGAAATAATCCCTGCCCCTGGCTGGTAACAGTTTGGTTAAATCACCGGATTGAACTGCTTTAGAGTGGCTATACCACTCATTAAGGTGGGATGAGATGCGTTGATAAAGCCATGCCGCTCCCAACAAGCCTGATAATACCCCCGCCCCTCCCAATAGAGCCAAATGCAAATAATCCATCGAAGAGAAAAATCCAATTCCTACAGCCAATAAGGAGGGGACGATTCCCAATCCAAAAATGGCTGGAATTAAAAAAGGTGTATGTATAATTCGTCCCAATCGTAAATTGTAGTGATGGGATCCTTCCTGATATATGGGACATGAAGCATCAATCAATACTTCGCCAGTGTTTCTTGGATATATCTGTAATAGAGCTTCTGAAGTTTTGGCAGACTGAAGCCCGACCTCATCGTTAAACAGAATTCCTTCCCGCAAGCGATTCGTGTGAAAAAGTGCGAAGCCCTCTTTATCGACAATCACAAGATACTCATCCTTATTTAGAGTGCGGTCAAGGACTTGTCTTATTTCATCAACTTGATTCTTCCATTTTCCTTGGGCAAAAAAAGGCTTTAGTTCATTAGCAATCCTTTTAACTTTATCCATGGCCAATTTGGCGCTTCTACTTTTTAACATAGACCTTGACATATTAGAACCCCCCGTTTTTAGAAAATTAAGATTTTATCTACCTAATTCCACATGATAAATTTTTCTCCTTCCTATTTATTAAAAATTACTTCCAATTGTATATTTATCAATTATAATGTGGATATATTAGCCCTTAAAACGTCTGCATCTTTTGAACACCCAGATGTTTTTAAGAGCTTCGTTTTTAGTCTGAAGGGAGAATCAAGATGAATAAGCGATTAACCGCAGATATTATTTTACTTCTTGTTGCACTTATATGGGGAGCAACTTTTGTCGTGGTACAAAATGCGATAGACACCCTCCCCCCTTTTAGTTTTAACGGCGTTCGATTCACCATTGCTTCCTTATTTCTGTTTCTGATCATGCTCATTTTTTATCGACAACAATTAGCATCGATCTCCAGGCCTTTGATTAGAGCAGGAATTATTCTTGGAATATGGCTTTTTAGCGGATATGGTTTTCAAACCGTTGGACTTCTTTACACAACATCGGCAAAGGCAGGATTCATCACGGGTCTTTCTGTTGTCTTGGTTCCCGTTTTCGCCTTTTTCATTTTGAAGGAAGTTCCAAAGTGGCCGGCCATCACCGGTGTTATGGTCGCAACAGTCGGATTATATCTTTTAACTTTGGGAGATTCATTTATTCTTAACTTAGGGGATTTCCTTATATTTCTGTGTGCCATTTCTTTTGGAATGCAGATCGTATTTACAGGGAAATATGCTCCCTATCACCCAGCATTAGCCCTAGCTCTGGTCCAAATTGGGACTGTTGCAGTATTAAGCTTTATATTGGCGTTTTTTCTAGAAGATTGGCGTCTGGCATTACAAAGCAATATTTTATTCAACAGAGATGTCGCATTTGCTTTACTGGTTACTGCCATCCCAGCCACCGCCTTGGCTTTTTTAGCCCAAACCACTTTTCAAAAATTCACCACATCTGCAAGGGTCTCCTTAATCTTTGCTATGGAACCGGTATTTGCGGCACTGACAGCATACATATGGCAAGATGAACTGTTATCTTTTAAAGGGTTTATCGGTGCTTTTCTCATTTTTCTTGGTATGATTTTGGCGGAAATTCCTCCTGGAACCTTTTCTTTTCTAAAACGTACAAAGGAATTAAAATCATAATCTGATTTTATGGGAAGGGGGAACAGAATGGCAAAAAAGCAAAACAATAATGCTGTGCTAGGTACTGTTTTGATTGCCGTTGGACTCATATTTCTCGCCAGAGAATTTGATATCCCTTACATAGACCAGCTTTTTACCTGGCAGTGGATGATGGTTGGAATCGGACTGGTATTGATTCTCTTTTCCGGCAGAGGAAAGGATGGAGGATTGATCCTGCCAGGAGTGATTCTTATTGGACTAGGCATTCATTTTTGGGGAACATCCTTTTTTTCATGGTGGCCGACCCATTGGGCCATTTTCACCTTTATTGTCTCAATCGGGTTTTTCATGTATAGTGCAAGAACTAAATCAGCTGGGGCTTCCATCCCGGGTATCATTCTATTACTGATATCGATCATTGCCTTTTTCTTTTCCGGTTTATGGTTCTTCATTGCCAAAACATTTAATCTACTGGAAAATTGGTGGCCTGTTTTACTCATACTTGTCGGTGTTTACCTATTGTTCTCTCAATTCAAAAGAAGATAGGATCCTTCTTGGAACTTTTCCAAGGCTTGACGCTACTAACAATCGCTGCTTTCCCCTCTAACGGAAATTAACCCTCAAACTGATCCATCATCGAAATACCCAGATGTTTTTGAGGGTTTATGGATGTGTGAATCTTTATTTCCGCATCTATCGACCTTAGGATTGTAAATCCTCTTGTTCGATTCCTATATAAGCAGGGGTATAAGTGGCAATTAGCTATCCGATAAAAGGAGGAACTTTTGTTTCATGCTAAGCACCAACCAAACACCCAATAAGATTCCAATGCCTGTAAGGAATATTTGAACGTTAGAATGATACAACCATGTAATGCCGGGGATTTCAATGGTTATTCTGCTTTTGTCCATAAACCCAGCTGGCATCACTTCAATCTCATATTGTCCCGACTTTTTAAAAATTGTGGTCAGGGCATATTTCCCGGGAAAATTTACTGGGTCCAAAGGGACCGTTTCTCTTTTTATCAACAGATCCTTTGAAAATAACCCTCGCTTGTAAATTTTCCACTGGATCAATCCCTGATACGGAAGCATGGTATTTGGATCTTTAATTTCCACACGAACGACTAGCTGTTCATCTTTTGTAAGTTTTCCGGGTGTGATGGTGTACAAATAAGAAAACTGACCCGTCACATCCCTAATTTTTATGGAAGGTGATGATTGTGTTTCCCCATTTACATAAAGAAGGGGAACTTGAAAGAATAAGAATAAAAGTAGCATAAAAAGTACTAAAAACCTCATTCCATTCCCTCCCCCTCTAAGCCAAGCGTTTTAGGGAACCATCATCCGATCGGTTCTTTTTTATCTGTTTCAACGGTGATTTCAGGACAAATGAAAAGTTATTGGTAGGACAAACCGAAATACATATGGCGCAACTAGAACATTCCGATGTGATATTCCCTTTTTTGGGTTCAATATCATAGGGACAAGAAAGGTTGCATTGATTGCAGGATTCTTTACATCCATTTCCTTTCTGAACAATTCGAACCATTCTTTTCTTCCCCACCCATGAGATCCAGGCTCCCGCTGGACATAAAGATCGGCACCAGGCACGCTCAGAAACAAAAAGATCAAACAATAAAATCAACATGATTATGATGAACCCAATCCCAATAGAAGAATAATAGACTAGTTGAAATGCTGCTCGCCCGATTAATGAGTAAGGAAGAAGATACGGAATCACATTTAAGCCGAAAAGGGAAAAGATCAATCCAAATCCCAATACCCAATATTTGATTTTTTTATCAATGGGAAAATCAGAAAGGGGAATCCCAATTTTCATTAATATTCTTCTCAATCCCATATTGAGATCAGACAACAATGACATTGGGCAAATCCAACTACAAAAGATCCGGCCAAAAATCATTGTAAACAGGATAATCGCTACTCCTGACACAATAAACGTAAGTACGATGGCTCTCCCTGACAAAAGATTGGCAGCGACCTGTAGCGGATCGGAAAATGTGATTCCTGCAAGGGTGAGCGATCCGTATGTCCCCTTCCACTCCTCCAGAGATTTAACTGTTTGGTGAGGATCATCGGCATAGCTAAAAATGTAGGTGTCAATCCACTGTATTCCTTTCTTTATTAAGGGGCGCATCGCCTCTTGATGCTGATTATATGAACCTTCATCAGTATGTCTCATGATTTGACCATGCTTATCCACGGGAGTGACGTTAAGTAGGACGGAGTAGAAGCTTACTAAGGGAATAATAATAATCAGGAGCAAAGCGAAAGTTTGACATCCTTTTCTCACAATTTGCCAACCCATGGTTACACACGACCTTTCGATGCTAAGTCATCCAATGGTTCTATCCAAATGGATGCCGGATTTGTTAAGCAAACCATTTCACAAACTCCACATCCCACACACTTTTCAGGGTGAACAACCGGTCTTTCGCCAGGCAGAACAGTTATGGCCTCATTTTGATACGGACAATTCATATAACATATTCCACAGCTGCGGTTATTCCATGATAAACAGGTGGCTTTATTTAGACGGGGGATTCCCATCTTTACTTTTTGGGCAATCACCTTTTTATCCCTTACTATCTTTTCAATGGCTTGTGTCGGACAAATCTCTCCGCATTTCATACATAGCTGGCAAGCATTCTCCCTTGGAATCAACATGGGTGTATCCATTGATTTGCCATCATCGGTTCCAACGAACTTAATGGCATAATATGGACAAATTTCCCCGCATTTGAAACAGCGAATACAGCGATTCAAAAACTCTTCTTCCGACAAAGAGCCCGGTGGGCGAATATAACTTTTTGCTTCTCCAGATTTGGAGAGCAGGCCAGCCAAAGATACAACTCCCAATCCCCCCAAAACCCTGCCGGTATTTACGATGAAGGCTCTCCTATTCATTTCCATTTGCAATTCCTCCTTATCAGAAGAAGAGGGGGGAGAATCCCCCCCCATTTTATTAAACTTTCTCTATGCGGGCAGCCATATGTTTAAATCCTGCCTGACCGGACTCAGGATCTGTTGCCCGGCTTGGCATAGTGTTTACTAGCCATTTATTTTCCGATGGAAGGGGACTATCAGCGACCGAAAGGTTCCATGGTGCAAAGATTTCTCCCCTTGGCGGCAAATTTCGCCCCCTTACACCGATCTTACTATTAGGTCCTACACTGGCCTTGGCAGTAATGCTGCCACGACGCGTACTTACCTTAATCCAATCGCCGTCGTTGATCCCCCAAACTTTTGCATCCTCTTCATTCACTTCCACGTACATTTCCGGAACCAATTTTTTCAATGTTCTTGAACGTATCGTTTTTGAAGAATGGAAATGTTCATAAACAATTCCGAGGGCCAGCCATACCGGATATTTATCCGTAGGCACCTCACTTAAGGGTACTCGGGCAAATTCCACATCAGGAAATTCAGGGGCATTGTCTCCCCATTTACTTCCATCTGCCGCAGTATAGACACCTTGATCCACGAAAATAATTTTTGCCTTTCCATTCTTTGAAGGGAAGTTTCCATAGGGCTTGTCAGCCCACCCTTCTTCCTGCCCCATATAGCGACGTTTCGTACCGCCCTTTGCTGCAATCTCAGGAGTGGGTGCAGGCCATTGGATTCCTTTTAATTTTCTAAGCTGCTCATATCCTTCAATACCGGTGATGTCAGCATCAGACCCCTTTAAGATGTCCTTAAATTCCTGAAACACTTCTTCCGCGTTGTAAAATCCTTTATCGTCTTTGCTATAATTCCATTGTTTGCTCCAGAAGGACCAGAATGAATCCTTTTCTTTCATCTTATGGGCTAAATCAATCATGATATCCATATCCGGTTTTGTTCCTTCCGGTGGTTCAACAGCTTTATCCACGACATAAATCCGACGGATGGAATTAATATAGGTCCCCTGTACCTCTCCAATCGTGGCCGCAGGGAATACCACATCCGCATATAACAAGTTAGGAGCATCTTTAAATATATCTGAAGCTACCACAAACATATTTTTTAAGGCTGGTCTGACAAGATTATTTACATCCGGCAGATTAATATGGGTTGTGTATGAGAAGAAAATGGCTTTAACATCTCCGGCAAGGGCCCTTTCAAACATGCCGACCGCACCGTTTGGATTTTTCATTTTTACTGTTTTGGCAAGGGTGCCTTCTCCCCATACCCTTTCTACCGCTTTCACATGATCTGGGTTTTTCAATGCCCGATTTCCTGGAAGTTTGCCGGTTAAACCACCTGACAATCTTTCACCCATAGCATTGGGCTGACCCGTCATGGAAAATGGTCCAAATCCAGGTTTTCCCATAGTTCCCGTTATTAAATGAAGGTTAATAATCGCTTCTACAATCGGAACACCAATGGTTCTCTGGTTTACTCCCATGGACCATATGGTAAGAACACCATTCTTGGCATTTACCCATTTCTTTGCCAATTCCCTCACTTGATCCGGGGAGATTCCGGTAATATCTGCTACATCTTCAGGCTTATATTTTTTTACTCCTTCTTTATAAGCCTCAAACCCCTCCGTATTCTTTTCCACAAAAGCCTTGTCAACAGCATCCAATTCATAGATAAATACATATCCTAAAGAATTAAGCAGGGCTAAATCTCCATTTGGTCTGAGAGCCCAGTAATGGGAATGTTCAGGATCGATTTCCTTCCATCCCCTTGCTGTTCCTGTTTCACGGGGATCAATCACATAGGTCTCCAGCTTTCTCCGCTTTTTCTCACTGGAAATCAACCAGTACTCTACTGAGTGGGCTGCCCTCATATTATGACCAATATCAATGATGAGATCTGCCAAATAGAGGTCTTCGTAGGTGGTAGGTGGGGCATCAGAACCAAATGCCTTGGAATATCCCACAACAGCACTGGTCATACACATCCTGGCATTAGCTTCTATGGTATTGGACTCCAATCCCGCCTTCCAAAACTTGTTAATTAAATATTGAGCTTCCAAAGTCAATTGTCCAGAACCATAAAATCCAATGGAGTTACCGCCATAATTTTTCTTTATATCTGCAAACTTTGTCGCAACCACATCCAAGGCTTCTTCCCATGAAACCTCCTCAAAGCCATTAAATGTACCTTTTGTTGATGGATCACGACGGATCAATGGCTTTGTTAGACGAACGTCCATATTCTCAAATACTTGATAAGCGTTCAATCCTTTTACGCATTGCTGTCCCTTGTTGTCAGGATGATCTTTATCAGGTCTAGAGCCAATAATTTTTCCATTTTCAACAACCCAATAACTACCGCAACCAAATCCACAGTATGGACATTGGGTGGGAACCAAAGTTTGATTTATGGTGCTTTCTGAAACTACTTCAACCACTTCATTGTTGGTTCCTTCCTTCACTTGAACACCAGAAGTGTTCTTGCCGCAGCCTGCAAGTACGGCAGCTCCTGTTACCGCTCCGGTGGCCTTCAAAAAACTTCTTCTTGAAATTTTTCTTGTTTCTTTACCCATTTATTACACCTCCTCTATTTGCTATTTCTGCCAACTTCTAATAAATGAAACAACGGCTTTGATTTCATCCTCACTCAATTCCTGAATTCCCTGAGTAGGTATGCTGAATGATGTCATCGCAGTACCCCGTCTACCATCAGCAATCGAAGTAAATAGATACTGGTCTGAGGCAGCCTTTAAGAAGTTCTGGTCATTTAAGGATGGAGCGGACCCTCCGGCGCCATTTGTACCATGACAGCCGACACAACTCTGGTTATAAATCTGTTCTCCCAATTCAATGGATACGTTAAAATTTTCACCTCTTGGGACCGGTTCTTCCTTGCTCCATGACCTGATATAGGCAGCCACGTCTGCTATTTCTTCTGGAGTTAACTGACTTTTAAATGCTGGCATCGCCTTTTTTCCGCCATACACAAGTTGGGTTAAGAATGGTTCATCTGCCACCTTGAGAAAATCAGGACTGTTGATAGCTGTTGCCCCTAGGGCAGGATTACCTTCACCATTCTGGCCATGACAGGACTGACAGCTTTGTCCATATATCTTTTTTCCATTATCAACCGAAGGCTGATAATTGGCTGGGACTGGATAAATGCTGTCGTCCGTTTTCTTCCCAACTTCTCCTTGGACAGATCCTTGGTTCATCGGGGCAGCTGTCTTTTCAGATGTCTCCGATGAACATGCAGTCAAGAGGACAACAAAAGCCAAACATACAACAAATAAGATTGCTTTTTTCAAAATTTCCCCTCCCTTTTCTTTTTCTTTCAAAGATCGGTTTTATCTCTCAACTCCAGGCCATCCCTCCCTTTTAAGATCATCACCTCCATTTGATGGCATTTCTCCATAACGGATTAAAATCTTGCTTCAGCAGGAAGAGATGGAACAAACATTATGAATTGGTTTGGTCGAAATTTTCAATAGAAGGAATAGGGGAAGAAACCCAGTCCATTACATTGAACTAAGTCCTTCCCCTACTGAATACGCTAATCAGAAATTATGAAGATGTTGTAAAGAAATGTTGTAAAAAGTGTGAAGAAAAATACCCATTTAACAATATAAGAATCGGACAAATCATAAAAAGTCTGGTTGTACAAAAAATCTCCAGTTTTAACTGGAGAATGAGTAAGTTTTCTTTGTCGTCTGAAAGTGGTTTAGCTGTTTTCTGTCTTCTTTTCCTTTTTCTTATCCTCTATTTCGTCTAATTCTTCCATGACATCAGAAGTCAACTCTTTTGTTGACTTTTTAAATTCCCTTAAAGTCTGACCAAAAGCCCGTCCAATTTCAGGCAATTTTTTCGGACCGAATATCACCAGCGCCAGAATTAAAATCAAGATTAGACCTGGAATTCCAATGTTAGACAACATGTTCATTACTCTCCTTTTTTAATAAATTATCATTACTGAACCATAATTTGAATGGTATCCTTCCCTGATACACAATAATGCTTGCATTCCCCGCATCCATTGCACCGTTCAGGAATAATAAAAGGTTTTCCATCTTCTATTTTAACCGCCTTTTCCTCCAATGGGCAAAAAACTTTACAATAATCACAGGGTTGTTCCCCTTTCCACGCAAAACAGCGGGAGGGGTTGATTTTTGCCACTCCCAGCTTTACTTTTTCCTTGGGAGTGGGGGATAATGCGCCAGTGGGACAAACCTCTACACATTTCATACAAAGTGTACATGGATTATGATAAAGATTTAGAATAGGGGTACCCACATGTTTCCCTGCTTTTGGCCCCAGTAGAAGAATAATGTCCTGGGGACAAGCTGTTTGGCAATCTCCACACCGGTTACATATTAACAAGAAGGATTGTTCGTCAACAACACCTGGAGGACGGATGTATTTTCTAGTATCTTCGATTTGTTCTTTCACAAAAAATCCAAAAGTCTTCACCAGGGATTGGACATTTTCCTTTAAAAAACGACGCCTGTCTAATACATCATCTTCCAAATTATACCCGGTTCTATAAAAGAACAGGTCCCTCCCTTCCAGTCAAAGTCCCCATATTATTCATATCTTTGATATGAAAATACCTTTTCATATCAATTTGTGACCCTGCGGGTCATGCATGCTAATCTGCTGAAGAAAACTCCTGTTCAACCTCTATATCTTCCTCTTGCTGCTTCTTATAAACTAACTTAGAAAGCCATATGCTGAATTCATACAACAGGATAAGCGGGATGGTTACCATAATCTCAGAGATCAATTCCGGAGGAGTGATGGATGCTGCAATGATAAACAAAACGAAATAGGCATATTTTCTCATGCGAGCCAGTCTTCTGGGATTCACAATGCGCAACCTGGTTAAAAACATGGCGATAATTGGCAATTCAAACAGGATACCAAAAGGGATAATGATTCGGAACATAAAATTAAAATATTGATGAATACCATAGATTTCGTTGGCCCCAACCTGCTCTGTAATGGTTTTCATAAAGTCCACAATCATGGGGAAAATCACCCAATAGGAAAATCCAATCCCAAAGATAAAGAGGAATGTGGCAGCAGGAATAAACCGCAAGGCTATTTTCTGCTCATGTTTTTTTAAACCTGGTTTCACGAATGCCCAAATCTGATACAGGATAAAAGGGATAGCCAGGACCGTTCCGAGAATCATGGAAATTTTTATATAAACCGTAAGTGCATCGGATAATGCAAATACATTCCAGCTTAGCCCCCTTGCAGCAGGGGCATTTTTCAGATAATTCATCACTTTGCCAGAAAATACAAACCCGATGATAATGGCGATGGCATAAAAAATGATTGAATAAATGATTCTTCTTCGCAGTTCTTCCAAGTGTTCGGTTAACTCTAAATTTTTATCTTCCATATTTTCATCCTCTTTTAACTTCCAACCTCTTAACCTTCCATATCTCCTCAGAACAATTTGTATACACAAGAATTATTTTAGTAGGAAATGGTTCCTTGTTGATTTCCAACCCATGACTCACCATCTTCCCAAAATTCTTTCTTCCAGATGGGAACCATTTCTTTGATTCTTTCGATGGCATAACGACAGGCTTCAAAGGAATCATGACGATGGGGCGTCGATACAGCGATCACCACAGCGACATCAGATATCTCAAGATGTCCGATGCGATGAGTAATGGCAACCTTCGCGTCCGGCCATTTCTTCTTAATCTCATCGCCAATTTGTTTCATTTTCCTTAAGGCCATTGGAACATACGCTTCATACTCTAAATAAAGGGTTTTTTTCCCTTTGGTTAATTCTCTTACCGTACCTATAAAGCTATTGACCGCTCCGGCATCGGGGTGAACCACTTTAGAGATCACCTGTTCAATAGAGACCGGCTCCTCTGTAATCAGAAAATAATCCTCTTCCCCACCGCTTACTGGTGGTATAAGGGCCAATTCATCCCCTTCTTCAATCAACTCTTTATCATCGGCATATTCATGATTAACCGAGAAAAAACTTTGCCTGATTAAAGGTGCTGCATCAGGGTATTTCTCCATTAAGAAATTCCTCATCTCACCGAGATTTCTTTCTGCACCCCAATCCAATTCAAGTGTACCAGAACCGATGGCCTCCGCCAATCCGGCAAATAACTGGATGGAAACTTTCATCATTTTTCATCCCCCTTCTACTCCCATCTTTTTCTGTGTCAATACTTCCTGGTATACCAAATTAAAAATTGCGTCAATTTGCTCGATATGAAAACATGGGTAAGGAATATTCTCTATTCCTTCTTTCTCCCAATATACAACACCCTTCACCTGTTGAAGGGAATGTAACAGCACAAAGTCTTCCTGGTTCCGCAAGAGCACCATTTTGGGGAGAGAGGAACCTTTATATCCCTCCACCAAAATCACATCTACTCCTTCTATTTTACTTAACAATTCGCCCAAAGACCAATCATTTTCACGAAAGCCTAATATCGCCATGTTCCCCCGGGATGAGATGGAGACCACATCTGCCCCAGCCTGCCGATGTTTCCATGTGTCTTTACCCTCTCTGTCCATCTCAAAGCCGTGAACATCATGTTTTAAGGTAGCCACACGCCATCCCAAGATTTTAAATTTTTCTATGAGACGGCAAATTAAGGTGGTTTTACCACTGTTTGAATATCCTACCAGATTAAACACTGGAATCATATGAATAACCCTCCGGCATCTCCAACATGAGAACTGAAACTCGATCATTTTCATTGATCCCGCGGCCGCCTGCCGGAATATAGACCAAACAGTTGGCATCTTTTAGCGTTGATGTCACTCCCGCTTTATCCAATCCGACAGGTTTCACCCGAAATTGCCCCTCTTTTACATAAGCTTTTGCCCTTACGAATCGTGGATACGCAGAAGGCTTCTTAAAATCTCCATCCAAAAAGGCTTCCAACTTCAGCATATAGGGATGTTCTACCGACATCATCGACAAAATGGCAGGTCTTACATATAATTCGAATCCGACAAAACAGGCGGCTGGATTTCCTGACAAACCAAAAATGAGCTTCTTATCCCTTACTGCAAAGGTGGTAGGGCTCCCTGGTCTCATGGCAATCTTGTCAAAAACAATTTCTGCTCCAACGCGGGAAAATACGTCGATCATCACATCGTAATCACCCACGGAGACCCCCCCGGTGGTGATTAGGTAATCCACTTCTGTCAATGCATGCTCCACTGCTTTCACAGACTTCTCCACATCATCCTGGACTGGTTGAAAAATACGTGGTTCTGCTCCATATTTTATAAGCAACGATGCAACCATGTATGAATTGCTGTTGCGAATTTTTCCCGGTTTCAAAGATTGTTCCACTGATAATAATTCCGTTCCTGTTGCTAAAATTCCAACAACCGGCTTTTTATAAACGGGTACCTTTGCATATCCGAAAGTAGCCAACAACGTAATCTCCCCAGGACCAATACGGGTTCCCGATGGAACTAATGATTTTCCTTCGTGAATATCTTCTCCCCTTTTCGAGACATTCTGTCCCGGGGTAAACGATACAGGGATCTGTATTAATCCCTTATCCGGCAATTCTTTCACCATCTCTAACATGACAACTGCATTGGCTCCTTCGGGCATGTCGGCTCCTGTCATGATTCGTATGGCTTCTTTTTTTCCCACTCTTTTTGAGGCCAATTGACCGGCCCCGACCTCTTCAATTACCCTGAGGGTGATCGGATTTTCATGGGTGGCACCGATGGTATCCTCCGAACGAATGGCAAACCCATCTAATGGAGAGCGATCCCTAAAGGGAATATCATGATCGGCAATCAGGGGTTCTGCCAGGTAGCGACCATAGGCTTCTTCTATAGGAACTTGTTCAACCTTCATAGGATGAATAAATTGCATCACCTTTTCTACTGCTTCCTCAACCTTAATCACGTTTCGGGGTCGTATCATTTTTTTCCTTCCCTTCTCTATCTTCCATGATCTGAATAATTCGTTTATAATCTTCGGGGCTATTCATATTCATGAATGATTCGGCAGAAAAGCCTTTCTTTTCTATGGTATCCGGATTGAGATACTTTACATTTGCTGCTTCAAGCAGTCCCAGCATACGAGGTTTTTTTGCCTCTAACAGTTGCTGAATAACGGGCAGACATCTTCGATGATACACTCCGTGAAGAGGATGAATTTTTCCATCATGGCCAATGGGAACTACCGCATCTGCTCCCTCGGCCTTGGCAATTTCCACCATCCACTCTAAAAAAGTGCCCTGTAAAAAAGGCATATCACAGGCGACCACAATGTGATAAGAAGATAAACTTCCTTTCATTGCCGTGAACATGCCAGCCATCGGACCCATTCCAGCTACATGGCTTTCATCTGCTTTCCAAACCACTTCTCCAAAAAGCCTGGCATAATTGGAACGAGACATATCATTCACACTAACTGTAACCTTATCTGACACCTGACGAAGAGTATTCAAGGTTTTTTGAATTAACGGGGTCCCTGCAATTGGAAGAATGGTCTTGTCCATCCCCATGCGGGAGCTTCTGCCCCCTGCCAAAATCACACCATGAACAGAGGCTTTTCGATACCATTGAGCCCACTCTTTGATGCACATTCTCGCGTTGTGAACGAGAAGAGAAATTTCTTCAGCAGTAGCATCATCAATATGAATTCCGACTGAAATAAGAACGGAGCCGTCAACCAATGGTTGAAGGGATCGAATTGCCTCTTCAGCCAGCGATTGTTCCTTATGATGGGGAAGAGAGTAAGAATGAGATACTTCCATTTGGTTTTGATAAAAAGATGACAAGGCAATTGCTCCAATATGGGGTTTAGTTCCACCATAAAGATGAAAGACCAAGTCATCCCCTTGATGATAGCCTTCCAAAACGACTTGATATTTTCCCTCACCATGTGCAATCTGCTTCATCGAACGCCTCCATTTTTTATCCTCATTCTAACCTCTCGCCTCTATTTTACAATGAAAAATATCACAGTAATTTTCAAAAAGTATGAATAATTTTTGACAGATTCACAAAAACGCTAGAGTGAAATTCTTAGTGGCGGTTAATATAGTCCATAAGATAAGACCATATCTCATCCCTGCCCTGTGCAGTTTCTGCAGAAAATAGAACACCCGGATCCTGTTTGTTCATTTCTAAAGTTTCTTTCACGATTTTCATATGTTTTTGCCATTTTCCCCTTGGAATTTTATCCGCTTTTGTCGCTACAACCAGGGTAGGAATCTGATAATGTGTTAGCCAGCGATACATATCCTGATCATCCTTCGTTGGAGGATGACGGACATCGATGAGTTGGATCACCAGTCGCAATTCCTTTCGATTTCTCAGATAAGACTCTATCATTCTTCCCCATTCTTCTTTCACTTTTTTAGATACTTTGGCAAATCCATATCCCGGCAAATCAACAAAATAAAAGGATTGATTAATCCGGTAGTAATTCAGGGTTTGGGTTTTACCGGGTTTCGAACTAGTCCTTGCCAAAGATTTCCGCCGAATAAGACAGTTAATCAGGGAGGACTTTCCAACATTTGAACGCCCGACCAGAGCAATCTCCGGCAGGGCGTCATTTGGATATTGATTTGGAGAAACGGCACTGATTACAAAATGAGCATCCGTTATTTTCATTTCTTTTTATCCACCAATGCATGTTTTAGTACTTCATCCATGTGTTTTACCGGAATAAAGGTTAAATCCTTTCTTACAGATTCAGGAATATCATCAATATCCTTCTCATTATCAGCAGGCAAAATGACCGTTTTTAATCCCGCCCGATGGGCGCTTAATGCTTTTTCTTTTAATCCTCCAATGGGAAGAATGGCACCCCTCAAAGTAATTTCCCCAGTCATACCAACTTCTCTAGAAACTTTCTTCCCAGTTAATGCTGAAACGAGGGCCGTTGCCATCGTGATCCCAGCTGATGGTCCATCCTTTGGAATTGCCCCTTCAGGAACATGGATATGGATATCATGTTTCTCATGAAATTCAGGATCGATCTGAAGGGCTCCAGCCCTGGATCGAATATAACTAAAGGCAGCCTGGGCAGATTCCTTCATGACATCTCCCAATTTTCCCGTTAATGTCAATTTCCCTTTACCGGACAAGACAGTCACCTCAATGGTCAAGGTATCTCCTCCCGCTTCGGTCCAAGCAAGACCTGTTGCTGCACCAAGAAGATCCTCCTTTTCGGCAGTTCCATAGCGATATTTGGGTTTTCCAAGAAGCTGCTCTACGGTTTTGGGTGTCACGATCACCCTCTTCTTTTCACCGCTGACGATAATTTTTGTTGCTTTACGGCAAATGGAACCAAGCTCCCGTTCCAGATTCCTTACTCCCGCCTCTCTGGTATATTGACGAATCACCTTAACTAAAGCTTCTTCTTGAAATTGCAGTTTATCTTTGGTCAATCCGTGATCTTTCATTTGTTTGGGAAGAAGGTAGCCTTGGGCAATTTTTAATTTCTCCACTTCTGTATAACCGGAAATATATAAAACTTCCATACGATCCAGCAAAGGTCTTGGAATGTTGTGAACAGCGTTTGCTGTCGCGATAAACATCACTTTAGACAAATCATAGGGCTCTTCGATATAGTGGTCACTGAAGGTGTGATTTTGTTCAGGATCCAATACCTCTAACAAGGCAGCTGATGGATCCCCTCTAAAGTCACTGGCCATTTTATCGATCTCATCCAAAAGAAATACTGGATTTACCGTTCCGGCTGTTTTCATTCCCTGAATAATTCTCCCTGGCATAGCTCCCACGTAGGTTCTCCGGTGTCCTCGTATTTCCGCTTCATCCCTTACACCTCCAAGGGATATTCGAACAAATTTACGTCCTATCGCTCTGGCTACTGAGCGGGCTATGGAGGTTTTTCCTACACCGGGTGGTCCGACTAGACAAAGTATTGGGCCTTTTAATTTTTCCACCATTTTTTGAACAGCCAGATACTCTAACACTCTATCCTTTGCTTTTTCCAAACCATAATGGTCCTCATCAAGGATTTTTTCAGCGTGTTGAATATCTAGGTTATCTTCTGTTCTTTTTCCCCAAGGGAGTTGAAGAAGCCAATCCACATATGTTCGAATGACACTTCCTTCTGCCGATGTAGCAGGCATTTTCTCCAGTCGTTCAATTTCTTTTTCCGCCTTTTGTTTAATGATATCTGGAGCATCGGAAGCTTTGAGCTGCTGGCGAAGTTCTTCCACTTCCCCTGCACGCCCTTCCTTTTCACCTAACTCCTTTTGGATGGCTTTCATTTGCTCACGCAGATAATATTCCTTTTGGGTCTTTTCCATCTGTTTCTTGACGCGCTGGCCAATTTTTCTTTCTAATTCCAGAACTTCCCTTTCATTATTTAGAATGTTAAGGAGTTTCTCCAGTCTTAACCTGACATCGCTGGTTTCCAAAATCATCTGTTTGTCCTTCATTTTTAGTGACAGATGAGAGGAGATGATATCTGCCAAGCGCCCCGGCTCTTCAATGTCTGAAACAGTAGCTAAAGTTTCAGGGGAAATTTTTTTGGATAGCCTGATGTACTGTTCAAAATGATGGAGAACCGCTCTCATCAGGGCCTCTGTTTCTGGATTAACCTCTTCTTTGTCAGGAAGCTCTTCAATTTCTACTAAAAAGAGCTCATTCTCATTTGTATAGCGAATAATTTTTGCCCGGTGTAATCCCTCCACAAGAACTCTAATTGTGCCATTAGGCAGCTTTAACATTTGCCTTACCATCGCAATGGTTCCTACTTTATAAATATCTTCGGCAGTGGGTTCTTCAATATGGACCTCTTCTTGAGTGGAAAGCAATATGAGATTATCTCCCACCATCGCTTGCTCTAAGGCTTTAACAGATTTCTCCCTCCCAACATCCAGATGGAGCACCATGCCTGGATACACAAGTATTCCCCTTAATGGCAAAAGAGGAATCTGTTTTGTCTCTATTTTTTTTCCCATCCATAAGCACCTCCGAGACGTTTGAACAATTCCATTTTATTCTATTGGTTATCCTTTGTCCAATAATGAAGTAGTTCAACTGATACTAAACAGATGCGGAAGAAGCGCTTAATACATCGCTTGTCGCAGGAATAAGACGGGGTTCCTGAGATTTCTTCTCCAATCTTATCGCATGTTGAAATACATCAAGCAGCCATTCCACAGGAATGATTTCAATATCCTTTATCTCTTTAAATATCTCCTGGAAATTTTCCCTTGGAATGATCACCTTCTTGGCTCCAGCTTGTCTGGCGGCCTCCACCTTTGCTACAACGCCTCCGATGGGCTTCACCCGCCCATGGATGCTTAACTCACCTGTCATCGCGACAAAATTATCCACCGGCACTTTCTTTATCGCGGAGTAAATGGCCGTAGCCATCGTAATTCCGGCCGAAGGTCCGTCAGCAGGAGAGCCCCCGGGAAAATTAATGTGCAGATCATAATCATACGGATTTACATCTGTACCTCGCAGTACCGTTAATACATTCTCCACAGATCCCTTTGCCATACTTTTTCTTTTAAGAGTACGTCCTCTTCCACCAATCTCCTCTTCCTCCACGACTCCAGTAATGTTTACCCTGCCTGCTCCTGGCACAGCCGCTGGAATAGCCGTTACCTCAATTTCCATAATCGCACCCATATTAGGGCCAAATACAGCCAATCCATTGACCAAACCAATCTGAGGTTCCTTTGGTACTTTCTTTTCCGGACGTGGTGAGATTTGACTGCTGTTTACCACCCATTCTATATCCGAGGCCAGAATCATTTTTCTTCCTTCCGATAAAGCGATTCCCGCTGCAATTTGAACGACGTTGACCGCTTCCCGTCCATTGGTGGCATATTTTTTGATCACCTGAACAGCCCCTGGCTCATATTTAAATGCAACTTTTTCAAATGCCCGCTTCGCAATAACACCAATTTCATCGGGAAGCAACCTCCTGAAATAAATTTCCAGGCACCTTGAACGCAAGGCAGGCGGCAGTTCATCGGGAGTTCTGGTGGTGGCTCCCACCAGACGGAAATCTGCTGGTAATCCGTTTTGAAAAATATCATGGATATGAAGTGGAATATTGGTATTTTCTTCACTATAATACGCACTTTCCAGATAAACCTTCCGGTCCTCCAATACTTTTAACAGTTTATTCAACTGAATGGGATGAAGCTCTCCAATTTCATCAATAAACAGCATTCCCCCATGGGCTTTCGTGACCGCCCCTGGCTTAGGCTGAGGAATACCGGCCATTCCCATGGCACCCGCCCCCTGATAAATGGGATCATGGACTGACCCGATCAGCGGGTCGGCAATCCCTCTTTCATCAAATCGTGCAGTTGTAGCATCTAATTCTACAAATTTGGCATCCGGTCGAAATGGAGATAATTCATTTTTTTTGGATTCCTCCAGTACTAATCTAGCCGCTGCTGTTTTTCCCACCCCGGGGGGGCCATAAATAATCACATGTTGAGGATTGGGGCCGCACAAAGCCGCCCTTAAGGCTTTGAGTCCTTCCTTTTGACCAATAATATCATCAAAGGTTGTCGGCCTTGTTTTTTCATTAAGGGGCTCAGTCAACGAAATAGAGCGAAGCCTTTTCAACTGCTCCATCTCTTTTTTTGATTCCCGGTCAACAGCCGTTTTGCTGTTTCTTTGATTTTGCAGCAAATTCCAAAAATAGAGGCCGATGATCACGGCAAAAAATACTTGAATAAAGGTAAGCAAAATGGTCCAATTCATTGTTTTTCCTCCCAGCCATACATACTATACATGTGGAACCAAAGATTCACACGTCTGCTAATCGAGTTCGTTTATAGGACACTTAGTAGCCTCAAAGCTTAATTCGAACTCCAAGGCTGTCCTTAGGGAATTCTTTAGTTCCGTCTACATACATTTGTCAACCATATCTAGTTGTAGTATTGCCGAGAGAGAAGAGGAGTAAACAAAAAGGACGGGGATTTCCCAGTCCTTAAGCACTTTCTTCTTGCGGATTTATTTTTAGCAGCCGCCCATCCTTTGTCGTCAACTGTGGCAGCAATTTATGGGTGACCGTTTCTTTGGTAATCAGACATTTTACAATATCATCCCGAGAAGGCAGATCATACATCACATCTAACATAATGCTTTCTATGATGGAACGAAGTCCCCTTGCCCCTGTATTTCGCTTGATCGCCTCTTTGGCAATGGCCTGAAGGGCATCCTTCGCAAATTCCAGTTCCACTCCATCCATCTCCAACAGTTTCTGATATTGTTTCACTAAAGCGTTTTTAGGTTCAGTCAAAATTCTGATAAGGGCCGATTCGTCCAATGGCTCCAAAGTGGAAATAACGGGGAGACGGCCGACAAACTCAGGAATTAAACCAAATTTCAATAAATCCTCCGGCAGTACCTTGGAAAGAAGTTCGCCGGATTTAAAATCCCCTTGTCCAGTGGCATCGGAACCGAATCCAATTACCTTTTTCCCCAACCGTCTTTTGATGATTTGTTCAATTCCATCGAAGGCACCTCCACAGATAAACAGAATATTGGAGGTATCAATTTGGATGAACTCTTGATGGGGATGCTTTCGTCCTCCCTGGGGCGGAACACTGGCAACCGTTCCTTCCAATATCTTAAGCAATGCCTGCTGAACTCCTTCACCGGAAACATCCCTAGTGATAGAAGGATTTTCTGACTTGCGGGCGATTTTATCAATCTCATCTATATAGATAATCCCTTTTTCCGCTTTCTCCACATCATAATCAGCTGCCTGAATCAATTTTAACAAGATGTTCTCAACATCTTCCCCTACATAACCAGCTTCTGTTAATGATGTTGCATCAGCAATGGCAAAGGGTACATTTAATATACGAGCTAATGTTTGTGCCAGCAATGTCTTTCCACTTCCAGTGGGACCCAATACCAAGATGTTACTTTTTTGCAGTTCAACATCCTCTATTTTTTGGGAGGAATTAATTCTTTTGTAGTGATTGTATACAGCCACAGACAGGGATTTCTTCGCCAGTTCCTGCCCGATTACGTATTCATCAAGAATTTTTCTGATTTCCGCAGGTTTTGGGACTTCCCTTATGTCAAAATCCTCATCGGTACCTAACTCTTCTTCAACGATCTCGGTACACAATTCGATACACTCATCACAAATATACACTCCGGGCCCGGCAACTAATTTTCTCACCTGTTCCTGGGATTTGCCGCAGAAGGAGCATTTTAACTGCCCTTTTTCGTCGTTAAATTTAAACATACCTTATCACCCCTCCTTATTTGATATCGTTACGGGTGATCACCTCATCAATAATTCCGTATTCCTTAGCTTCATGAGCACCCATAAAATTGTCACGGTCTGTGTCCCTTTCAATCTTTTCTAGAGGTTGACCCGTTCTTTCTGATAATATTTGATTGATTTTGGCCTTGGTTCTTAAAATCCAATCCGCATGGATTTTAATATCGGTAGCTTGACCACGTACCCCACCCAAGGGTTGGTGGATCATAACCTCGCTATTTGGGAGGGCAAACCGTTTCCCTTTTGCTCCAGCCGCAAGTAGGAAGGCCCCCATACTCGCAGCCAGACCAATACAAATGGTCGAAACATTTGGTTTTATGTACTGCATGGTATCATAGATCGCCATCCCTGCCGTAATAGAACCTCCAGGAGAGTTTATGTATAAACTGATATCCTTCTCCGCATCTTCAGCAGCAAGAAAGAGAAGTTGTGCTACAACCACATTGGCAACATTATCGTCGATGGGACTCCCTAACATTATAATCCTGTCCTTCAATAAACGTGAATAGATATCATATGCCCTTTCACCCCTATTTGATTGTTCCACTACCATTGGTACCAAATTCATGCTCGTTCCTCCTTTTCCAATAATTAGGCCATCTGTCAAAAGCCTTGGCAAAACAAGGCACGATTTACTCGTGCCTTGTTGAATATCACGCCTGGTACAGTTTATGCCACAGATTTACTATGTTCTACAAGTAAATCAACTGTTTTTCTGATGAGTAAATCACTTCGAAGGCTGGCCATGCCATCCTTTCCATTCAGTATTTTCTCAATCTCTTCTTCACTTCTCTTATAAAGCTCAGCCATCCGAGCAATTTCAGCTTTCATATCCTCCTCAGAAACTTCCACATTTTCAGCTTTGGCGATGGCTTCCAAGGTTAGATTAATTCTTACCCTTTTTTCGGCATCCTTTCTTAATTGTTCCCTTAAACCAGCTTCATCTAAACCTGTATATTGATAATAAAATTCTAAATTCATACCCTGCATCTTCAGGTTTTGTTCAAAATCCTTAATCATGTGGTCTACCTCATGTTCAATCATCACAGCGGGAATTTCAATAGTGGCATTCTCCGCCGCTTTTTCTACGACAGTATCTCGAATATAATGTTCTTTTTCGTGTTGGGCCCTTTCTTCCAATTTATTCTTGATGTCAGCCTTCAATTCTTCCAAAGTGTCAAATTCGCTAACATCTTTTGCAAATTCATCATCTATGGCAGGAAGCTCCTTTCTTTTGATATCAAGGACTTTTACCTTAAACAATGCTTCTTTTCCGGCCAAGTCTTTTGATTGATAATCTTCCGGGAAAGTGACTACAATATCCTTTTCATCACCGGTTTTACAACCGATCAATTGATCCTCAAACCCCGGAATAAAGGTTCCTGATCCAATCTCTAAAGAATATTTTTCCGCCTTTCCACCTTCAAAAGGTTGTCCATCAATAAACCCTTCAAAATCAATATCAACAAAATCACCTGACTCTACCCGACCATCCTCAACAACAACCAGCTGGGCTTGACGTTCTTGCATGGACTTCAATTCATCTTCAATCTTTTCTTCGCTGACAGAAAAATCTTTTTCAGGAACTTCTAAGCCCTTGTATTCCCCCAGTTCTACTTCAGGCTTAACCGTTACGGTTGCCTTAAAAACGAGGGGTTTTCCTGCTTCCAATTGTTCAATGTCTACTTCCGGACGGTCAACCGGAAAAATATCAGCTTCCTCTACAGCTTCCCCGTATGCACGAGGTAGCAGGATATCTAATGCATCCTGATACAAAGATTCCACACCAAAGCGGGCTTCGAAGATTTTACGCGGTACCTTTCCTTTGCGGAATCCTGGGACATTTATCTTGTGAACAATTTTTTTAAAAGCCGCGTCAAGGGCCTTTGCTACCTGTTCTTCATCTACTTCTACGGAAAGAATCCCTTTGTTTTTTTCTGTTTTTTCCCAACTTGCTTTGACCATGGTTATGCTCCCCCTCCTAGAGAATCAAAAATCAGTTTATGTAAGATAATTAAAAGCATATACACAATTATAACCACTTTATTATAACATAAACCAACTTGAATTCAAGAGAAGAAGGAGGTTCCGCTTTTTGTAAATTCTATTGTCAATGGATCTTTTTGGGAAAGACAATCGTAAAGGTTGTCCCCTCTCCCACTTCGCTCTCTACGGAAATAGTTCCTTTATGAGCTTCAACAATGGCTTTGACAATGGCCAATCCAATTCCCGCTCCTCCATATGAACGATTTCTTGATTTTTCACCTCTAAAGAAACGCTCAAAGATATGGGGAAGATCTTCTTTGGAAATCCCCGAACCATTATCCTTCACGAGTATTGTCACTTCTGAATTGCTCTCTTTTGCCAATATGGTAATATTACCATTTTCAGGAGTGAATTTATAGGCATTGGACAAAAGGTTCAGCAGAACTTGAGTAATGCGGTCTCCATCTCCCATTAACGTAATTTGATCGTCAATTATTACGTTTACATTCATCGGTTTATGGGACCATTCACTTTCCAGAGTTTGTACCACTTGATTGATCAGTTCATTTAGATGAATGGGTTGAATGTGCAGTTGAACTAGAGGATTCTCGGCCTGATTCAACTTTTCAATATCTCCCACCAGACGAATCAGTCTCATCACCTGTTGCTGACTACTGTTTAACCTCTCTTTTGTCGGTTCCCAAATTCCATCCTGAAAGGCTTCCAAATGACTCCTTAAAGTTGCCAAAGGGGTTCTTAATTCATGGGCAACGTCTGCCATCAAATTTTTTCTTAACTGTTCCTGCCTTTGCAAGGTGTCTGCTAAATGGTTAAAGGCATCCGCCAGTTCTTTGATTTCACCGGTTTTTTCTTTAATATGGACCCTTTCATTCAAATGTCCAAATCTTAGATGATTGGCTCCCTTTTTGATCTCCAACAAAGGTGCTGATAGCTTCCTGGATAAAAAAAAGCTTAGCGCTAACGCAACAATGGAAAAGAGGACCACTAAAATTAGCATCGATTGATTAAAGGAACGAATAAAATTTTGATCTAGAATAGACCAACCGGATTGACGGGTATCAAACGAAAAGTAGATCTCCCCAACCTTCTTATCATCAACAACGACTTCTTTTTTCACCACCAGCATATTTGGGAATTTATCCTGAAATTGCTCCATGGACATGTTCGCGCCCATACCCATTCCAAAAGATGACCATACTTCATTTCCATTCTGGTCTACCATCATAATATCCATGTCTTCCATCATCGCTTGATGGGCTAAAAACATGACGGCTGATATCGTCCAACTGCCGCTGCTTTTGAAGATATTTTTGGATTCATTGATGATTTCCTCCATCTTTAACTCTTTTCGTTCATATAGGTAATTCGTAAATGACTGTTTGATTAGATAATTGATACTTAACGATGTTGAAGCTAGGATAATCAAAGTAATCCCCACAAAAGCAACAGCAAATCGGGTGGTTAATTTATTCCACATCAAGTTTCCACTCCAAACTTGTATCCCACACCATAAACGGTAACCACATATTTTGGATTCTTGGGATCTTCTTCTATTTTATGACGCAAGTTCTTGATATGAACATCAATCGTTCTCTCATCCCCGACGAAATCAAAACCAAAAATCGATTCTACCAGTTGTTCACGGGAATAAACGCGACCAGGTGACCTGCTTAAATGGACCAATAATTTGAACTCAACGGGAGTCAGATAAACGCTTTCTTCACGAAGGAATACCTGATGTTTCTCTTCATCAATCATCATTTCCCCCCGGCGAATGATGCTCCCTTCCTCCATTTCCTGTTTTCCTTTGGAACGCCTTAATAAACTGTATACCCTTGCTACCAATTCCCTTGGGCTGAAAGGCTTTGTCACGTAGTCGTCTGCTCCCAACATTAATCCAGAAATCTTTTCTTCTTCACTGCTTTTCGCTGTTAACATTAAGATAGGTACCTGTGAATATTGTCTGATTTTCTTGCATACCTCTTCACCTGAAATATCTGGGAGCATCAGGTCTAATATCATTAAATCCGGTTGAAACCGTTTGTGCAACTGAATGGCTTCCTTACCTGTCGAAGCAACAGATACTTGATACTGCTCCTTTTCCAGATAAGCCTTCACCACATCAGCTAACGTTTCTTCATCTTCAACCAGCAGGATTTTTTCCTTCATACTTTTCTTCCCTTCTTTCTATAAGATTCGGAACAAAAGATTCATTACTGTGGGCGGAACTAAAGAATTTTCTGCATCTATAATTTCATATTACTACGATTTTAACCATCTTTTGTGAAGAAGTAATGAAATCATTCTTACAAAAAGAAAAAATGTCCGATATTCGGACATTTCATTTATGTAAAGATATGGCGTGCCTGGAGGGATTCGAACCCCCGACTCTCTGCTTAGAAGGCAGATGCTCTATCCAGCTGAGCTACAGGCACATCATGTTTAGGATGGAGCGGGTGATGGGAATCGAACCCACGCATTCGGCTTGGAAGGCCGATGTTCTACCATTGAACTACACCCGCAAAAAATGTGAGAATTGCAGATTTAATAAATTTGCCTCAAAAAGAAAGTCACGAAAGTTATTATATTCATTTTAAGAACAAAAGTCAACCATTAAACCATGTTTTTTTACTTCCTTAATAGGAAGTGTCCACCAACGGATGATACGATCTTTCCATTTGGCTGGTAATAGCTAACTTCTACCTCTTTCTTATGTTGGTCCATTACCTTCAAGACTGCAAAGGTGGGTACAGAAAATCCCCTGGGCAGAAGCAAACTTCCCGGATTAATAAATAAGACACCCTTTTCCTGAAAGCATACCGGGAAATGGGAATGACCGAACATCACCACATCTGCGTCTAATTCTTTGGCGCGATAAAAGAGCTTTGTAAACCCGGACTTCACTTGATACAGATGTCCATGGGTAATAAAAATTCGGAACCCAAACCAGGTAATGATCTTTTCATCGGGTATTGAATCATCCGTATCGCAATTCCCTCTGACCAATTCCATTTTGTTAAACGGAAATTGTTCCTTGTTCGTACATAAATCCCCGCAATGGAAACCCTTGGAGAAATGCAAAGATTTGGCAATTTGGACTACATCGGAAGTGACTCCGTGGTTATCGCTAACAATTAGTGCAATCATCTCCTAAGCCCTTTCTTTTATGGAATAAAGATGAAGCCAATGTTCCTTCATCAGAAGTTGCTCCAGCTTCTTTAACGCTTTTCCCCGATGGCTGATTTTATTCTTCTGCTCCTCTGACATTTGTGCCATCGTTACCCCCCATTCGGGCAAGTAAAAATAGGGATCATAGCCAAATCCATTTTCGCCCTTCGGCGTCAAGGTAATAAGTCCTTCACAGGTTTCTTCCACTACCATTGTTTCTTTGCCGGGGATGGATAGAGCAAGAGCACACACATATCGGGCTGTCCTATTCACCATACTTGTCTGATTCAGAAGGGAAATTAGTTTCGCGTTATTTTCCTTATCTGTAGCTTGGGGGCCAGCAAATCTTGCAGAATAAATTCCGGGGTCACCACCAAGGGCATCCACCTCCAAGCCGGAATCATCAGCTAAAGCAGGTAGACCATATGTACGGGATATGGTCTCTGCTTTTTTTATGGCATTTTCGAAGAAAGTTTGTCCATCTTCAATAATGGTTGGCGGATTTTCCATTGAGGACAAGGGAATCGTCTCGATCGACAATTTGGAAAACATTTTCGTAAATTCCCTGATTTTTCCTTTATTCCCAGTTGCCAGTATGATTTGTGTTTTCATGATCTCTCTCCCTTTCTTCCCATCTATAGGTACGCAACTAAACGCTCATGGCCCTTCGGATCACAAATTGATATGAAAATGTTCCCCCACCTTCGTTAATCTTCGAAAAACTTAGAAGTGGGAGACTCTTGGCGGATTATGTTAAATTTCCTTACTTCCTATCTTTTGGGAGATCTCTCCAAGGGATTCCTTCTGGATTTGAATGAGTTCCCTTATTCCCAGCTTGGCCAAACTTAATAAATCCTCCAGCTGGTCAGAGGAAAAGGGGGACTCTTCCCCTGTGCCTTGAACTTCCACATATTTATCATCGCCAGTCATTACAATATTCATATCTACCTTGGCCTGTGAATCCTCTTCATAGGACAGGTCGAGATAGACTTGATCCTGAATAATTCCCACACTGGTGGCAGCCAGGAAACTGGTAACCGGCAGAGCCGGAATGGTTTCCGATACCACGAGTTTGTTCATCGCCTCTACCATGGCAATGAAGGCTCCAGTAATGGAAGCCGTCCTCGTACCGCCATCTGCTTGTATTACATCACAATCCAACCATATGGTTCTTTCTCCTAATTTCTCTAGATCGACTACCGAACGCAATGCCCGGCCAATTAAACGTTGGATTTCCATCGTTCTGCCGCTTAGTTTTCCTTTTGATGACTCCCTTTGATTTCTAACTTGAGTTGCCCTGGGCAACATGGAATATTCAGCAGTAACCCATCCTTTCCCTGATCCCCTCATAAAGGGAGGTACCTTATCTTCAATGGTTGCTGTACAGATCACCCTCGTATCTCCAACCTCAATCAATACAGAACCCTCAGCATGCTTTATGTAATGATTGGTAATATGAATCGGCCTTAATTGATTGGCGCTTCTTCCGTCCACTCTCATCAAAAAATACACTCCTTACTTTTTCCTCGTCTTCGCCATTATAGCATATCCTGTTTTTATTTTTTATAACAAAAAAGAGGCAGTAGGATAAAAACCACCTCACCGTTTAGAGGATGTTCAAATTTGAACAGACCCTTCTTAACGAATTGTCTGCGGGTATCGCTTTTTTGATTATGAAGAAGCGGGATTAATCCACTGGGGTCTAGTCACTGGTTTGGAGAAATCACTGGAATCCGTGGTTACAGTTGATTCCCCATTTACTTCAACAAGCACCTTGTCAGCCTCTGTATTCTCAGTCAGTGTAAGAACGATGGATTTGATTACATCGTCAGATGCTTTCCCGGAATCAAAACTTAAAATGGTTTGATCAAAATTGGCTATGGCTACATTATTATCCAAAACAGCACTTAACAATTTGGTTGATGGTAAAATTCCGCTGAACAGATTGCTCCCCTCTTTTGGACCCATAATCAACTGATTTAGAGAGTCCCTGACGATATCTGTACTACGGGGAATTAAACGGGTAACCGGAACATAATATGTTCCGTCTCCCGAAGGAGTATCAGCTTGAAAGTATAGGGTAACCGGCGTCGTTTGGCCGATATCGATATTTTCAGCCAACTCCAGATTAATCCCATTGGCTCTGCTAAGGGAATGAACTGGAGTTTTTGTAACCGGCATGACTTCTAATTCCCTTCCTTCCACCCAGATGGTTACCCGATTGATGGTAGGAAATTCAGTAAGGGACCAGGTGATCGCGTCTAAAATGGCCTTTTCTTCATCCGGTTGATAATTTAAAAATTCTTTGGAAAAATCGACAATGGCCAAACCATCCTCCTTGACAGACATCCCCAGGACTTGGGTTCCTTCTGGCAGAACCGCTTCAAATCCTTCAGGTAAAATGGACTCAACAGGACCACCCTTCACCATATAGCGCAATACTTGTTTGCCAATTCCTTCTACCTTGGGAATAGACATGGTTTGTGGAACAATGTAACCATTCATATCCTTTAAATAAATGACTTGTTGAGTGATCTGCAGCTCTTCATTACTGATCACTGTCGTTCCATCGGTTTGACTTATATCAATATTTACTTCGGAAGCCTCTTGTTCCTGAAGAGGCGGTGGATCAATGGGTTGGCTGGTTACATTCTCTTCCGGTCCAAATAATCCACAACCAGATAAAACAAAAATCAACAGGAACAAAACAGCGGCCACTCTATATTTTGACTTGCCTAGCATGACTTCCCCTCCTCAAGGTGATTTTGTACTATTATGTATACGAGCCTTGAGAGGGTTTATTCATACTTTTTGTCCATCCTGATTAAATATTCTTTGTAAATTTTTCATTCCATACTATGATACACGAAATACGGTAGAGCGAACATGTACACGCATTTCCAGCCATGCCTCTGCCATTTTTTTGAAATGAACAACGGGTCCGCTGGTATAAAATAAATGGGAGTTAGTAAATTCTTCAAAAGATAGGAGTTGCTTCTCTTTTAACAGCTCTTTTACTTCTTTTACTGTCTCTTCAGCGGAGCTGATCAAGGTTACCTGATTACCCATCACTTCCTGGATCAAAGGAGCAATTAATGGATAGTGAGTGCAACCAAGGATTAAGGTATCCAAATGTTTGTCTCGAATCGGCCGAAGGGTTTCAGCCACGATATTTAAAGCCTGAGATCCGGTTAATTGCCCTTTTTCAACAAGGGATACAAATAGCGGACAAGCCAACTGAATCACATTTAAATTAGAATTGATTTCTTTTAGCGCTCTTTCATAGGCTTTACTGTTGATTGTTCCTTCCGTTCCAATGACCCCTACCATTCCATTTTTTGTCGTTTGCTCGGCTGCCCGTGCTCCCGGCCGGATAACTCCTATAACCGGAATATCCACATCCTGTTTTATATCCTCCAAAGCATGGGCAGTCGCTGTATTGCAGGCAATGACCAACATTTTTATGTCAAATTCCAATAAATACCTGACAATCTCGAGGGTAAACCTTTTTACCTCCTGGGGAGGACGAGGTCCATAAGGACAGCGTGCGGTATCCCCAAAATAAACGATCCTCTCGCCAGGTAGCTGCTTCATGATTTCTTTGACAACCGTCAAACCTCCAAGACCTGAATCTAAAACTCCTATCCCTTGACTCACACAAGTTTCCCCTTCCTCTAGATTCTCTGCTTTCCATTATGTTATTCATTGGGGAATTCTTTGGTTTCATTCTCCTTTGTATGGAATCTCATTTTCCATTTCACGATATAGCATAGTTAGTACCTTTTCGATGGATTCTACATCCTCTTCCGTCAAATGACCCAACACCTCCCGAAGGTATTTCTGTCTTGCTTTTAGGACGTCATAAATAATTTCTTCGCCTTTTTCCAACAAATGAATTCGAACAACCCTTCGATCTTTGGTGTCCTTTACTCGCTTTACCAGTTGGTTATTCTCCATTCGGTCCACCAGATCCGTTGTGGTACTGCAGGCCAGAAACATTTTGTTGCTCAGTTCCCCAATGGTCATATCCCCTTCTTCCATCAGCCACTGTAAGGCAACAAATTGCGGTGGGGTAATGGGAAAATCACTTAAAATTTCCCTTCCTTTTTGTTTAATAATGGCACTGATTCTTCTTAACAGCCTTTCGATTTCATTCACTTGCTCGTCCCGACGTTTTATCCCTTTTTCGGTAACCATCGTTTCCTCCTGTACATCATTTTTGTCTACAATTATACAGATTTGTTAAAAAAACTTCCATAAAGGAGACCTATAGATGCAGAATTAAAGATTCACACGACCGCTTGTCGAGTTCGGCATAGGAAACTTACTTCAGGAGAAGAGTTCTTTCTTACCTAAAGTTTAGTTGTGCCGCACAGGACGTGCCAATGTCGACAATGAATCAGACGCTCCGTTTTTGTCGACAACTTTCCCAGGAGATTAACGCCACTTATCTCCTAGATCATAAGTGATAATTTTTCAGAATCATCATTTGGGATAAACTGAAAGGCCCTCTGCCTTAAAAAAGACAGAGGGCCTTCATTTGGTTCGGGATGGCTAAATTTCTAGTTCCCCGAGCCGAACCAATTCTACAACCGCTTGCGATCGACCTTTGACACCAAGCTTTTGCATTACGTTTGAGATGTGGTTTCTCACTGTTTTTTCGCTGATAAATAATTGTCTGGCGATCTCTTTGGTTGTCTTATCTTGGACTAGTAATTCGAATACTTCTCTTTCCCTGTTTGTTAACAACTGCTTAGCTTTCTGGTCATTACCCTTCAATCGTCCACCCCTCCTTGCTCGGGTCATCAAGTAGACAAGGCTAAGGGATATACAGTCAACATATTTTATGAGATGTAAAGGGCAGTGGTGCTTAAACCGCTTAAAATGGGCCTCAGCCTAACTAAAGAAAAATAAGACAGTCTATTTTCGGTCCGGGACAAAAAACTCAAAAACACCCAATAAGATAATAAATCCTGCAAATATTTTGCTTAAATAGGGTAAAGTAGGTCCTACAGCCAACCATGACCCGATGAACGCCCCAAACATACTGCCCAAGCCAATCCAAAATAATAAATGAACATTGACATTTTTTTCACGAAAGTGGGTAATAAGGGCAACCATGGCTATGGGAATAAAGGAAATCAGGGTGATCCCCTGGGCTGAAAGCTGTGAAATGGGTGTGAACAGAACAAGGGCAGGAATAAGCAACTTCCCCCCTCCCAGTCCCAAACCGGATAATATTCCCATCACCATTCCAAGAAGTGATAATAAAATCATAGAACTCATGACAGCAACATCCTTATTCCAGCCACCACCATCAAGATTGAAAAAAGGCGTTTCAACCATCTATTGGAAAATCGTTTTAGCAGCTTCGCACCTATAAACCCCCCCACCATTCCTCCAAGCATAAGGGGAAGGATCTCGTTCAAAGGAATCTGCAAATGATTTTTATAGATAAATATGCTGATCAGCGATGTGGGAAGGATAATGGCAATGGAAGAGCCATGAGCAATTTTTCGCGGTACCTGTATAAAATGAACAAGGGCAGGGACGAGCAAAGTTCCCCCTACCCCAATCAAACCATTAATCAATCCCGTTCCAATTCCAATGATCAATTGGAACCATTTCTTTGATAGGGTTACCAAATTCGTTCACCTCACCGTAAAATGGAATTAGTTCCATTTTTATAGGTTACCCTATCTTTTCTTCCGTTATCTCTAGTGCGAAACTAAAGTTTATTTGGATTCAGTAGTTCTTCCGGAGTAACACATAATGATTTCAAACCACCTTGCGTAACTACATAGGTATTTTCAATGCCTACTACACCCTTACCTGGAAAGGTGAACTTCGGTTCCACAGCAATCACCATATTTTCCTTCAACGGATGAGAAAATCCTTTAGCCAGGATGGGCAGCTCATCCACTTCCAAACCCACACCATGCCCAAGAAAGCGAACCTGATCTTTTCCAAACCCCATATAATGTTCAGAAAGTCCAGCATCCTCCACTATTTTGAGGGAGTCTAAATAGAGGGATTCCCATGATACTCCTGGCTTTGCCGCCTGCTCTGTCCATTTTAAAATGTTCATCGAAATTTCGTAGGCCTTTTCCAGTTCCCGATCCAGCTGGCCTATCACCACAATCCTCGTTTGATCCACATTATAGCCTTCATAACAGGTGCAAAAATCAAGGATAATCGGTTCATTTTCCTTTAACTCCTGCCACCCTGCCGTCGTCGGATTTGCCGGACTCAAGCCCAATCCTCCAGCTGGACCGTCAAAATAGGTGGGAATGGAAGCAGAAGATCCGGTAGCGATCACCCCATACAACAGTTCCTGATTGTAAGCTCTCATCCGGTTAAATCCAATATGTCCCTGTTGGCGAAGAACCTTTTCCACTTCGGCAGCTGCTTCAATCTCTTTCATCCCTGGATGAACAATGGAAAGAAAATGTTGGATCGCTTTATCTTCAATGATCGCTGCCTTTTGGATCATTCCTAACTCATAAGGGGATTTAATCGATCGTATTTCTCTAATGGACATGGAGATGTCCATCACTTCTGCATCAGGAAACAAATTCTTGTATCTTTCAGCCAATTTGTATGGAAGCACATCCAAATCCATCCCTATCCGTTTGGCTTTTCCAAAGGATTGAATCAACCTCTCCGGAAGTTTTCTCAAACTACCCATCTCTTCCACCCGAACTGAAGCCTCTCTTTCTGCCCTTAACACACTTTTTCTGACGTATAAAATCGGTTCCCCAGAAGCAGGAATATATAACAGGCTGGTTTGCATCGTACCGGAAAAATAAAAAATATCAACATTTTGAGTTAGAAAGGCGGCATCGATTTCCAATTTATTTAAATATTTTTGCATCGCAGCTATCCTTGCATCAATCTCCCCTTTTGGGACTAAATGAAGATGAGAAATCAAGTCCATAGTTTTTCCTCCTTCTATAAAATTTTCATAGTTTTTATTTTATTTGAAATAAAATAAAAACTCCAGTCCCAAGACTGAAGTATCTGAAACTTAGTACCACTTATGATCGCCCGTTATCTGTCACTTTCTCAAAACTTCTTCCTCAAAATTGCAAATCGCCTGACGTATTCCATCTGGGATCGGTTTGCTTTTATTGCTCTTTTTATCCATGTAAACCACGGCTCCCCTTCCTACAGCCGCCAACTGATTCTTTTCCTTTAAAACTAAGGCATACTCAATATCCAATGATGACCGACCCAACCTGGCCGACCGAACATATAGATCCAGAGGCTCTCCAAAATATATCTGAGCCAAATAATGGCACTCCAAATCTGCTGCAACAATCATATCCCCTGTAGACATATCCAGCAATTGGTCAACAATGCCCAGATGAGAAAAGTAATCTAATCTCCCCTGTTCAAAATAGATGAAATGGCTGACATTATTCAAATGGCCCAAAGCATCTGTCTCTGAAAACCGAATTTTGATTGGAGTAGAAAAACGAAATTTTTTCAACCAGCTTTCCACGTCTGGCTTCACGTATTGCGGCAGCGCCAATATCCTCTCCCCCTTTACATTTTTCCTTCATCACTTCTAAAAAAACCTCATTGATCCAGCTTTATAGGCAACCAACTATCCCAATACATACCATCTAATGTCACATCTGTCAAACAAGCTTTGGTTTCAATTCCTATTTCTAATGCCCTTTTTACCGCATCGCTAAACTTGGGATCCCGTTTAAAGTGAGGAGAAAAACATTTGGCATCTCCCCTTTGTACAACAAATAACAAGTGACATGGGAATCCATGTTGATGCCAATGAATCAACTCTTCCACATGTTTTGTTCCCCGTTCGGAAGGAGCATCAGGAAAATAGGCGATTTCATCCACCACCATATTTACCGACTTAACCTCCAATAAATGGGTTTTTCTTTCGTGTATGGCAAAATCAAATCGACTTTCTCCCATTTTATATTCCTGCTGAATGATTCCTTCACTTGGTATGGACGGAAGCCATTGATGTTGCAGCATCAGCCTGGTAAAATGATTGACCAGGATTGCATCAACACAAACAAGACCTCCCTCCTGTTGCACCAGTAAAAGAGAATAGGGAGTTTTTCTTGAAGGATTATTACTGGCCTTTAAATATACCGACAATCCTTTTTTTAATACTGTATCCAATCTTCCCGTACTAGGAACGTGTACGTCAAGGATGGAACCTTCAATTTCCACCCTTGCGATAAATCGGTTTTTTCTTTCCAAAAAAATGGCCTGTTTCAACTCCCCAAAGGGTAAAACCACCCTATTGGGATCATTGAAATCCCTTTTATTTTGGTTCATGTGGTATCTCCTCACTACGAGCACGAACTCGAAGGCTGTCCTTAGTAAATTCTTTAATTCCGTCTTTATAGGTTCTCTATGAATGAAAAAATCCCTTCCCAAGAGAGAAGGGAAAGATAAAGAAAATGTGCCGGCTAATCCATAAAAAATTTCTTAAAGGCATGGAGAGTAGTTTCCTTATTTAGATCAGCGATGGACGTGGTTAAAGGAATTCCTTTTGGACAGGATTGAACACAGTTTTGGGAGTTTCCGCAATCCGTAATTCCTCCATCTCCCATAATCGCCTCCAGCCTCTCTTCTTTATGCATTGCCCCTGTTGGATGGGCATTAAACAAACGAACTTGAGACAATGGTTGGGCACCAATAAAGGGAGAATCTGAATTTACATTGGGGCATGCCTCCAAACAAACTCCGCATGTCATACATTTGGAAAGCTCATAGGCCCATTGTCTATCTTTTTCAGCCATTCTCGGACCCGGCCCAAGATCATAGGTCCCATCTATCGGAATCCATGCCTTGACTCTTTTTAGATTTTCAAACATCCTGCTGCGATCAACGATCAAATCCCTTTCCACAGGAAAAGTCCTCATGGGCTCAAGCCGAATAGGTTGTTCCAACTTATCAACTAAAGCGGTGCAGGCTTGTCTGGGCTTTCCATTAATCACCATCGAGCAGGCTCCGCAAACTTCTTCAAGGCAATTGGATTCCCATACAATAGGAGAAGTTTTTTCCCCCTTGCTGTTAACCGGATTCCTTTGAATTTCCATTAACGCACTGATCACATTCATATTGGGTCGATAGGGAATAGTAAACTCTTCCTTATAGGGTCTTTCTTCAGGACCATCTTGACGGGTGACGATTAACCTGATTGTTTTTTCACTCATGATTTCACCGCCTCCTTGGCAACATCATAACGACGGGGCCTCGGTTTGATTAATGAAATATCTACTTCTTCATATTCAAAATCAGGTCCGTTTTCTTTTTCATTAAATTTCGCCTTTGTTGTTTTTAACCATTCTTCATCGTTTCTTTCCGGAAAATCGGGTTTATAATGGGCTCCGCGGCTTTCATTCCGGTTGTAAGCTCCAAGGGTAATCACCCTGGCCAACTGTAGCATATTCCACAGATGTCTAGTAAAGGAGGCTCCCTGATTATTCCATTTTACGGTATCGTGAATGTTGATCTTTTTATACCGCTCCATCAATTCCTGAATTTTTTCATCGGTTTGTTTCAGACGGTCGTTATAACGAACCACCGTCACATTGTCCGTCATCCACTGCCCCAATTCCTTATGGATCAGATAGGCATTTTCCTCGCCGTCCATTTTCAGAATCTCTTGATATTTCTCTTCTTCCCGTTTCTTTTCAGCCTCCAATTGAGAACTGGAAACGCTAGAAGAGTCTTTAGATAATCCATTCACATATTCCAAAGCTTTAGGACCGGCAATCATTCCTCCGAATATAGAGGAAAGAAGAGAATTTGCTCCTAGTCGGTTCGCCCCATGATACTGATATTCACATTCTCCGGCAGCAAAAAGGCCGGGAATATTGGTCATCTGATTAAAATCAACCCAAAGTCCACCCATCGAATAGTGGACAGCAGGAAAAATCTTCATGGGAACTTTTTTGGGATCTTCACCCATGAACTTCTCATAAATCTCAATGATTCCGCCTAACTTGACATCCAACTCCTTAGGGTCCTTATGGGACAAATCCAAATAAACCATATTTTCGCCGTTGATGCCCAATTTCAAATCAACGACAACATGGAAAATTTCCCTTGTGGCAATATCCCGGGGGACCAGATTTCCATAGGCGGGATATTTTTCTTCAAGGAAGTACCAGGGTTTACCATCTTTATAAGTCCAAACCCTTCCCCCTTCCCCCCGAGCAGATTCTGACATTAAGCGGAGCTTATCATCACCGGGAATGGCAGTCGGGTGAATTTGAATAAATTCGCCATTGGCATAATACACCCCTTGTTGATACAGAGCACCGGCGGCAGTTCCGGTATTAATGACTGAATTGGTAGATTTTCCAAAAATAATCCCAATTCCCCCTGTGGCCATGATCACGGCATCCGCAACAAAGGAGCGTATCTCCCCATTTTTCAGGTTTTGGGCATTAATTCCGCGGCACACTCCCTCATCATCGATAATGGCCGAAAGGAAATCCCAGCCTTCATATTTGGTGACGAGACCGTTTACCTCCTGCCGGCGAACCTGTTCGTCCAGCGCATATAATAACTGCTGACCAGTTGTTGCACCAGCAAAGGCAGTCCGATGATGCTTAGTTCCACCAAAACGCCTGAAATCCAATAATCCTTCTGGGGTACGGTTAAACATAACGCCCATCCGGTCCATTAAATGAATAATGCCAGGTGCGGCCTCACACATGGCTTTTACAGGAGGCTGGTTGGCCAAAAAATCTCCTCCATAAATGGTATCGTCAAAGTGAATCCAGGGAGAATCTCCCTCCCCTTTGGTATTAACCGCTCCATTAATCCCACCTTGGGCACATACAGAGTGGGAACGTTTCACCGGTACCAGAGAAAAAAGATCAACAGGTACTCCTGCTTCAGCAATTTTTATGGTGGCCATTAACCCGGCCAACCCTCCGCCAACAACAATAATCTTTGTCTTTTTCAATCTGTCTCACTCCCTTATCTGATCAGTTGGCTGGCCGTTTCAACATTGACAAAGGTTAGTAAGGTATAAATCCCGATAGAAGACAACACCACGAATAATGTCATCCATACATATGTTGATATTTGCTGGGATCTAGGCCCAATGGTGATTCCCCAAGTTACGAGAAACGACCACATTCCATTACTAAAATGGAATACAGCCGAAACCAATCCAATAATATAAAAAGTTAACATCCATGGATTGGATAAAATATCTGTCATCAGTTCAAAAAACTGATCTTTTTCCACATTCCCCAATGCCACTTGAACTCGGGTTTCCCATACATGCCATGTAATATAAATTAGGGTAATAACCCCTGTGACCCTTTGAAGCATAAACATTACATTTCGAAAATAACTATAATTTCCCACGTTATGCTTCGCTTGAAAAGCAATATATAGTCCATAAATGCCATGGTATATAATAGAACCAATGATCAATAATTCAAAGACCAGCAAAAATGGAATTTCCCAAATCTCCGCTACCTTTTGGTTATATGCTTCTACCCCTCTGGTCGCAAAATAATTGGTATACAAATGTTCCAGCAAAAAAATCCCCACTGGAATAACCCCGGTTAATGAGTGAAGCTTACGATAAAAAAAATGACGGCTGTTTTCCAAGTTGATTCCCCCTTCATTCTATCCTCACTGCCGTTTGTTGCTATCAATCCTTTATTTCTTACCATCCCCTTTTTTAGGTTCTTCATCCGTAGAAATAGACAAAAGCTCCCCAGGGAAGCTAATAAGAGAAATTTTGAACATTTTGTGACAAAAACATTTTACTCCTATTTCTTATAAGCGTCAAGGAATTCATTATTTTCATAGTGTTTTTGTTGTTAAACTAGGGAATGCTGCTTCATAAATCAATTTTATTTTTTTAAGTTCATTCTTTTTTAACTGTTGCATATGATAAAAATAAGATCGCATGGAGACTACAAATATATAGGATATGGGAAGGGAGAATGTGTATGTCAGTGTTAAATGGATTTTTGTTTTTTCGTGGACAAGTTCTTCAGGATATACTAGGAAGTCGGGAAAAAATCATACTATATTGGGTCGGTAAAAACTCAGCCCGTCATTTTCACGTAACCACCATGGAAGAGATGCAGAAAGTGTTTGACAATTTAGGACTAGGGAAAATTAAGCTGGTAAAAGATAAGGCAACCGAAAGCCAGTGGATTTTGGAAGAATCCCCACTATTGCAAGAAAAAATCAAAAATGAAGATAGCTTAGCATTCGAATGCGGCTTGCTTGCAGGATTGCTTGAATCTATTTACAGGGGAGAAACGGCTGGGGATTACTTTTCTTCTGAAAAAGAGGGAAAGAAGGAATTAATCATTACGATCGGCAAGCCTCTATCCAATAAAGTGATGACGATCGACAATTCTCATGAGCGGTAAAAAACGGTATCCCCACTCCTTGCAAATGATGGATACCGTCAGAAACGTGCCTAAAAGGCGAGAAAATTCTGGCACATGCAGTTAAACAACTGCTTTATCTGCTTTACCTGTTCTTTCGATCTCGGTTTTCTTTTCCTTTACATGATGTTTAGACAAGACCACCGGTCTAGTAAGAAAGCTTACTGGTTTTTCACCGCTTCGCCAATCTAATTCCGATAGAAAAAAATGAGAAGGAATTTGTGAAGTGAGAATCGCAAACATCAGATGGTCCCCTTTTAATTGCTCCTCTACTTCCATCACATCGATCCCATTTGCCTCCAGTTCTCCGCAAAGGACATTTAGTCCTTTGCTAGCAGTTTTTACCGGCCATTTAGCTAGTATGAAGGTCCCTTTGTCTGCCTGCGGCTGCTCATCCCCGATTTCAAGGGTTTGCTTATACTCTCTCCTTGGCAAGACCGGATGATGGAGGGCATACATGATATCTTCTACCACTGCACTTGCGGTTGGAAATTCCCCAGCCCCTCTTCCAATAAAAGATAATTCTCCTACCACATCCCCTTTCACATATACCGCATTAAATACATCCTTCACCTGTGCCAGAGGATGATCAATGGGTAAAAGGGTGGGCTTAACCGATAACTGGACTGTGTTACTTTCCTGTTCCCCTAAGGCCAACAGTTTGACACGGTACCCCAACCGGAGGGATAACTGCAATTCTTCAGGGGTAATGGTTGTAATTCCTTCTTTCTTCACTTCACCAATGGCGATGGGAGTTTTAAAACAGATTCGGGATAATAGGGTCAGTTTATATGCCGCATCAAATCCTTCAATATCTGAAGTGGGGTCAGCTTCAGCATATCCCAACTGCTGTGCCTCCGTAAGTACTTCCGAAAAGGGTCGATGATGTTCCTCCATCTGGGTCAAAATATAATTGGTTGTTCCATTTAAAATCCCATACACTTTTTGAATGCGATTGACCCGCAAAGCTGTCCTTAAGGTGCTAAGAATGGGGATCCCCCCTGCCACGCTAGCTTCATACAAAAGATGTACCCCTTGAGACTGTGCTAACTGCAGCAACTCGTCTCCATGCTTTGCCATTAACTCTTTGTTTGCGGTAATGACATGGCATCCTTTTTTTAACGAGGCTTCGATGTATGTTCTGGCAGGCTCAATCCCTCCCATTACTTCAACAATAATGGAAACCTCTCCAATTTGAATGATATCTTCAAAGCTGGAAGTTAGTTCAGACGGGTCGACTTGGACATTTCTTTTCTTGTCTAGCTGTCTGACTAATATTTTAAGAATTTCAAGGGAGACTCCCCATTCTTCCGCAAGTACTTTTTCGTTTTGACGGAGTGCTTTTACCACTCCGGAACCAACTGTTCCTAAACCCAACAAGGCAATTTTTATCTTTTTCATTCTACTGATGCACCCCTTTTTTGCTTAAAAATGACTCAACCAGTGGGCCGATTCGCTCAAATTCTACCAAAAATCCATCGTGGCCAAATTTAGAATCAATCTCTATATAGGTCGAATCCACCCTGGCTTGCTTCAGGGATGACTGCATCTCTTCCATATGCTGGACAGTATATAACAGATCCCGGGTGATTCCAATCAGCAGCACCTTGGATTTTATGTGACTGAGAGCAGTTTTCCAGCCGCCCCTTCCACGACCGATATCATGGGAATCCATGGCTTTTAGGAGATAAAGATACGAATTGGCATCAAACCGGTCAACCAGTTTCTCTCCCTGATATCTCAAATAGCTTTCCACTTGGAAAACGGAGTCAAATTGGGTAACTTGATGGTCTTGTCTCATCGTTCTTCCGAATCTCTCTTCGAACAGGTCTGCGGTCCGGTAAGTAATCATTCCCACCATCCGGGCAATGGATAGTCCCTTAACAGGACCCCTTCCGGGATAATAATGTCCCCCTTTCCACTCCGGGTCAGACAGGATGGCTTGACGTCCGATATCGTTGTAAGCAATGGCCATTGGTGATAAATAGGCGGAAGTAGCCAGGGGAATGATATGCTCAATCATCTGGGGATAACTGATTCCCCATTCCAAAACCTGCATGCCTCCCATTGATCCCCCGATAACAGCATACAACTTGGAAATTCCCAACTTTTTCAAGAGTAGGTATTGCACATGGACCATATCGCGAATCGTTACTGTAGGGAAGTCCGCTCCATAGGGTTGGCCTGTTTTCGGATTTATGCTGGATGGCCCTGTTGTGCCGTAACAACCTCCAAGTACATTAGTGGTAATGACATAATACTGATTGGTGTCAATATACTTTCCCGGTCCAATCAGCCCGCTCCACCATCCCGGATTTTTTGTAGTCCCCACCGCTTGGGCATCTCCAGTTAGGGCATGGCAAACAAGGACAACATTACTCCTATCCCGGTTTAAAAAACCGGAAGTTTCAAAGGCAACCTCCACATGGGGCAACGTTTCTCCACATTCAAGGAGTACTTCGCCCAAGGATACTTTTTGAACCTGCATCACTTCTATTATATCTATAGCCATCTTTCATTCCCTCTCTCTTCACTCACAACTCCAAAAACATAAAATCCTCTTTATAAAGTAAAAATCCCCACTTCGATAAGAAGAGGGGTTAGCATCGGAACCAAGCCTCTCTTATCTTCCAGAACTCATCCGTTCTGCTGGAATTAGCACCTCTCCGAAGTCTGAACTTCGGGGTTGCCGGGTTTCATCGGGCCAGTCCCTCCACCTCTCTGGATAAGAGTCATCCAAGATATCAAGTTTTTAGTTCATCCATTTAGAATTGTTAGAATTCATATTAAGATATTCCCCGAAATATGTCAATCCATAAAATTTTGATTGTGATCTTATTGACTTATACCCATCGAATCAGTAAACTGAAGCTAGCTATTTGTTAACTATAAAAATTATAACGTTAACAGATAGTAAAAATGGGAAGAAATATAGAGAAGGGGAGGAGAAGAATATATGGGGAAGTCCTATCATTTAAAAATGTTGATTCTAACTGGATTATTTGCAGCAATTACGGTTATTTTTGCCCGAATCTCATTTACAACACCGTTGTCTGAATCTGTTCCGTTTACCCTGTCAATCATCGCCGTGACACTGACTGGAGCCGTATTAGGGAGCCGCTATGGAGCATTAGCCATGATTGTATACTTATTATTGGGAATTGCCGGAGCTCCTGTGTTTGCCCAAGGCACTTCAGGAATTGGAATTATCGTTGGAAAAACAGGAGGATACCTTATCGGATATGTCGTTGCTGCTTTTGTGGTGGGATGGATTGTGGAACAAGCGGCAAAGCGGGACAAACTTTCTTACGGATGGTTCTTGTTTGCCAATCTGGTCGGACTGTTTTTTATCTATTTACTGGGAGCCTTTCAACTAAAACTGGTTTTATCCCTCACCTGGGGGAAGGCTCTGGCTGCCGGTGTTTATCCCTTCGTTCCTTTCGACATCATCAAGATGATGATCAGTGCATATCTGGGCAGCATTTTGGTCAGCCGACTCATTTCTGCAGGTCAGCTGTCTTTTGGAAAATCACACACTGTATAAATTAACCAATGAAAAAACCTGCACCCGATGTTACAGCTGTGTACAGCTCTTGAAAGGGGCAGGTTTTTAATTTGTTTATAGACGTTAAATCTAACTTTTCCTTCATAGAGTGAGAGAGACCATCAGAAAATTGTTTACTTTGCTTCTTCCCGCTTTAAATAAGTTTGAAACTTCAAAGTGGCCAATATTACTCCTAAGAAAATTAAGCCCCCACCTATGAAAAACTTGAGAGAAAGCTCTTCGCCCAGAAGCAGCCAGCCTAGAAGAGCCCCAACTACCGGCTGAACGAAAAAAAAGATGGCGGCGGTTCCTGCTTCCAACAACTGAAAGCCCTTGTTCCAAAGGAAAAAGGCAAGAGCGGTAGATATGATTCCGGTATACAACACCCCGAGCCAAATCAAACCGGAAAAGGAAAACTGCACCGGGGTTTTGCTTAATTCCCACAACATGGTTGGGGTGGTGAAAATCAAACTAAACAGCATCCCATAGATGGTGACCATTAGTGTGGTATATTTTTGAGTAGCCATCCTGACATACACCGAATATAGCGCCCAGGTAATTCCAGCTAACAGTAAAACCAAATTACCGGTAAAATTAGATCCGCTAGGATCGAATCCAACAACAATCACAACACCAACGGTCGCAATAAAGATGGAAATTATTTTTTGAAAGGTCAATTTTTCCTTTAACAGAAAAAAGGCAAATATGGCAACAAAAGCAGGTGTGGACGATGTAATTAATGCACCCATCGAAGCATTGGACAAATAGGTCCCGACAAATTGGGCGCCAATGGAAATAAAGTAACCAACAAACCCAATTTTAAATAGCAGGGAAAGATCCTGCTTTTCTATTTTCCAACTCCTCCTCTGGGTTTTATTTAACAGAACTGCCAACACCAAAGTCACAACAGCAATGACATAACGTATCCAAAGAAGAGTTAAGGGTGGTATATACTCCATCACATATTTGCTGACCACATAAACTCCACCCCAAATGGCGGCTGCAAGGGATAAGCATAAAGTGCCTAACCATAATCTCATCCTGTTCCCCTCCGCTATTCATTATTAGTCAATCAATTTTCAATTCCCAAGCGGAGCGGGTTCCTATAAAACCCTTACACCCCCTTGGTTCTCAGAGGGATACGGGAACATCACACTCAAACAGCACAACACATTCCCCCTTCCAGTTTTTCAAACATTCAGCCAGTTTCACCATCAAATCGGAACACGATTTACATATAGAAATTTCTTACTTCTCCTTTTCCTGCTCTAACAACTCAATGATTTCTTTTCTCTGTTCATCCGACACTTGATCGGAAATGAGATGATGGCTGGATAAGTGATCCACAGCCTCATGTTCTGCATATAAAGCTTCCTTTATGGCTCTTTCCATCTGTTCCTTTTGAATTTCTGGATTTTGCTGATATAGATGGTTTAACTGATGATGCAGATCATTTAATTGTTCTTCGTATTTGCCGCCTAACTGACGAAATATAACAGGAGAAAGTGTTCCTTCATCCTTCATTTTTTCCAACCGTTTCTTCCCGGAAGTGTAGCGATAGATTCTGCTTAAAATGGTTTCATAGCTTGAAAGAGCTGCGCCTCCAGTTTGTACACCCAACCAGGAAACCAAGGGTTTAATGGTTAAACCTTGAACGATTAGTGAAAATAGTACAACTCCAAAGGCCAGTACCAACACTTCTTCTCTCATTGGAAATGATGAAGGCAGACTAAAGGCAAGGGCAATGGATAATGACCCTTTCAGCCCTCCCCAATTAAACACATGCTTCCATGCTCGGGGAATATGGCGAATAAAGCCTACACTGGTATAGACAGCAATACTTCTGGAAGCGAGGACAATTAAGATGGCTCCAATGATATACATCCATTTATCCCACAAGGAAATTCGCATGATCTCCAAACCGACCATGAGAAAAACCAAAGAATTGGCTACTAGTGCTGCTACATCCCAAAAGTTTTTAATATTTAATTTGGTCGTTGGACTCATACCAATACGGGCTCCGTAGTTTCCAAAGATAAGACCTGCTATTACAACCGCAATCACTCCAGAAACATGGAAGGCTTCGGAAATGAAGAAAGCACCGTAAAACAAAAGCATTGAAAAAATGATTTCAAGGGGATAATCATCAAAAAATCTTGTCAATTTTGAGAAGAAGTATGCCAGCAAACCTCCTATAAGCAATCCGCCGATCACAACCTTAAAAAACTGAAACAGCCCCATGGCAATACCAAAGGGTCCAGCCTCTATAAATGTGCTCATCTGATATGCGGCAATGGTGAACAGGACAACGGCCACTCCATCATTAATCAGGCTTTCCCCTTCCATGATGATGGATAACCTGTGATTTACCCCCATGCTTTTAAAAATAGATAAAACACTGACCGGGTCTGTCGCTGCCATTAATGCAGCAAATACAAAAGCCGCCTGTAAGGGAAGACTTAAAAACTGCACCGTCAACAATCCCGCGACGATAAAGGATACCAGGGTCCCAACGAGCGCTAAAGTTAAGATAGGACCCCTGTTTTCCCTAAGATGAGAAAAGGGAAGTTTAAGGGTAGCTTCACCCAACAAGGTAGGTAAAAAAATTGATATGATCGCAAAGCGAAACACTTCATCCTCGGCAAAAAAATCCTTCAATTCCTCAAGTCCTGGAATTGGTAATAATCCTATTATTGCTCCTACAATAACCAACGCAATAGGATAGGGGAGATTCAGTTTTTTGGCGAAAGCAGTTACCCCTGCCGCAATCGCTAATAAAAGTAAGACCAACTCAAATTGTGTTTCCATGCAATACTCCTTTTATTACAACTAAATAGCACTGCTGAGGGATACTCCGTTTAAGAAGGCAAAATAAATACGGCAACCATAATAAAATGAAGAATGGTTCCGGCCATCACGAACAGATGGAAGATTTCATGGAAGCCAAACTTCTTTGGAAAAAAATCAAATATCTTTGTGGCATAAATGATACCGCCAATCGTATACGCTACTCCACCGGTGATCATTAATACAATGGCTCCAATCGGGAAATTTTCCACCAACTTTACAAATGGAATAATAGCAATCCAACCCAATGTGATGTAAAAAATAGTGGAAACAGACCTGGGTGCATGTATAAACCAAATTTTTAATATTATGCCAATCAAGGCGATAGCCCAAACAGAACTGAGCATCGCCCATCTCCAAGTCCCGCTTAAGCCATAATAAAATACTGGTGTATAGGTTCCAGCAATAAGAATGAAGATAGAGATGTGATCGATCTTTTTAAGAACGAGTTCCTTCCTCGGTGTGGTACGTAACCAGTGATACAAAGTACTAGCCCCATACAACATAATGATACTTATCCCATAAATCGTCATGGTGATAAGCTTGGAAGGATTGTCCTTAGATAGGATGATTAAAAAGATCAACCCAACGATTCCTGCCAAAAACGTGACAAAATGCGTCCAAGTATTAACCGGTTCTTTCATTTTCCACCGTGTCATTTGATTTAATCTCCTTTGATTGTCATTTCGTAATTACCTTTATCAACAGTTTATCGTGTTCTGAAAAAAAAGGAAACCCTTTACCCATGAACAACAGCTTCTTCTTCCACATCCAGTTTAAAAGCCGTATGAAGGGTATTAACCGCTAACAAGGTGAATTCCTTCGGAATGACACAGGAGACTTTGATTTCTGATGTGCTGACCATCCGAATCGGAATATCTGCATCGCTCAATTCTTTAAACATTTGAGCAGCAATTCCTGGATTGCTGATCATTCCAGCCCCTACAATCGAGACCTTCGCCAAATCGGCCTCATGGGAAATGGATTGGAAATTCAGCTTCTCCTGGTGAGCTGCCAACACACGTAATGTTTTATTCAAATCTGCAGTTGAAACAGAGAAAGAAATATTTGTTTCTTCCGCATCATAAGAGCTTTGAATGATAATATCTACATTGATATTATTTTCTGCCAAAGTCATAAATAAATTGGAAAGTGATCCGACCCGGCTAGGCATTCCAATCACCGTTACCCTTGCCACATCTTCATCATGGGCAACACCCCTGACGACTAATCCAGTTTCCATACTTGAAACCTCCTCTACCCGTGTTCCTTCTTCTTCAACAAAACTGGAGCGAACCGTTAACCGAACTCCATATTTCTTCGCACATTCCACCGCCCTTGGATGAAGGACCCCAGCCCCCAGATTGGCCAATTCCAACATTTCATCATAGGAAATGGAAGACAGTTTTCTTGCTCGAGAAACCACCCGTGGATCTGCTGAATATACCCCGGTTACATCGGTAAATATCTCGCATAAATCTGCCTTCAAACTGGCAGCCAGAGCAACAGCAGTAGTGTCTGATCCGCCCCTACCCAAGGTCGTAATCTGTCCATCTTCAGTCATTCCTTGAAACCCAGCAACCACAACAATTTTGCCTTCATTTAGGTATGAAATGATTCTCTCGTTATCAATTCCTGTAATTCTCGCTCGACCGTGAACCGGTTGAGTCAAAATTCCCGCCTGCCATCCGGTAAGGGAGACGGCATCATACCCCAACTGATGAAAGGCCATTGTTAATAAAGCAATGGATACCTGCTCACCAGTAGCAAGGAGCATATCCATCTCCCTCTCACTCGGATAAGGCGCAATTTGTTTTGCCATGTCTACCAAAACATCTGTGGATTTTCCCATAGCTGACACGACTACCACACACTGACATCCTTCATCCACTGCCTTGGCTACACGTTGAGCCACACACTGAATCCTTTCAATTGATCCAACGGAGGTTCCCCCATACTTATGAACAATAATACCCAATCTCTTCTCCTCCCATCCTAAAAAAACAAATTACTTCTCACTTCTGCAATCTCGTCCCTTATAAAAGCACATGTGTCTTCTTAATACGGACATTATAAAGGGTCCAAAAAATGAAAAAGACAACAACAAGGTTAGCCTTGTCGTTGTCACGTAGACATTGACCGCCACCTCTCCCCATCGCAAGATAGTGCTCCACTATCCATGGGGGTCATGGATAGTGACAGTCTTACACTTATTCAGTGTAAGCCCAGCATTCCATTTTGGCCAAATGGAACACTTCGGCAAATTCCCCTTTCTCCCATTTTCTTCGATGCCTTTCTCCAATGGGTTACTCATGGTCTTTGCGCCTCTACCTCACTTCTGGCAGTGAGGTGTTACATATTTAATTGTAATGGATTATACCATGGGACATCAGAAAGTGTAAACCCCAATTTCCCTAAGTTTCCTTGTCAAGATGCTCCAGAAGATTCTTTGCCAAAGGTTCAGGAAACCCTAATTCTTTGAGTTCATCCAGAGAGGCTTCCTTTATTTTTTTCACCGAGCCGAAATGCTGCAACAAAACCCTCTTTCTCTTTGGACCGATTCCCGGAATCTCATCCAATACAGATGACACCATTCTTTTGCCGCGGGTTTCCCGGTGAAAAGTAATGGCAAAACGGTGGACCTCATCCTGTATTCTCTGCATCAGATAAAAGGCTTCACTGTGCCTATCCAATGGAACGGGCTGTGGAGGTTGACCCATCCACAATTGTTCACTTCGGTGTCTTTCATCCTTTGCCATTCCGCATACCGGTATAAAAAGCCCCAGTTCATTCTCCAAAACGTCTGCAGCAGCAGATATTTGTCCCTTTCCTCCGTCGACAAAAATTAGGTCTGGCAAGGGGAGTTCCTCTTTTAATACCCGAGTATATCTCCTGCGAATCACTTCCCTTATCGTATCATAATCATCTACCCCTACAACCGTTCGTATTTTATATTTTCGATATTCTTTTTTGTCAGGCTTCCCATCAATATAAACAACCATAGCAGAAACCGGATCCGTGCCTTGAATATTTGAATTATCAAAGGCCTCAATGCGATGAGGGGTTCCAATCCCCATTCTCTCCCCCAGTTGATGTAGGGCATCGACGGTTCGGGCATAGTCCTTCTCCTGCAAGCGGAAACGCTCCTGTAGGGCAATTTCCGCATTTTTTGTGGCCATCTCTACTAAATTTTTCTTTAACCCCCGTCTTGGTATCGATACTTTTACCTGCAGCCATTGGGAAAGTTCTTCACCTTCTGTTCCTTCGGGAAGAAAAATTTCCTTGGGAAGCGTTTGCTGTCTGTCGTAATAAAATTGGGTGACAAAAGACAAAAAATCTTCTTTCTCATCGCCAAAATAGGGGAATATCGAAACGTCCCTCTCAATCATCTTGCCCTGACGAAGATAAAAGACCTGAACACACATCCATCCCCTGTCAACGGCATAACCGAAAACATCGCGGTCCACATGGTCCTGAAAGGTAATTTTCTGTTTCTCCATGACGGCGTCCATATACAAGATTTGATCGCGGTATTCCTTTGCCCGTTCAAATTGGAGATTCTCACTAGCCTCGTTCATTTTTTGATACAGTTCTTCCCTGATCTTTTCATGCCCACCTTTTAAAAAACGGGTAATTTCTTGGGTGATTTTCTGATATGTTTTCTTCTCTACAGTTTGAATGCATGGGGCAATACATTGGCCCATATGATAATATAAACAGACTCGATCGGGAATCGTTTTACATTTCCTCAAGGGATATAATCGATCGAGAAGCTTCTTGGTCTGCTGCGCCGCCCCTGCATTGGGATAAGGGCCAAAATATTTTGCATTATCCTTTCTAATCTTTCGAACTACTTCCAAACGGGGATGTTCTTCCCTGGTTAATTTGATATAGGGATAAGTTTTATCATCTTTCAGCATCACGTTATATCTTGGAGAATATTTTTTTATCAGGTTACATTCCAAAATGAGGGCTTCTAATGCTGAATCGGTAACGATATACTCAAAATCGACTATTTCGCTAACTAACCTTTGAGTTTTTCCATCATGGCTGCCGGTAAAATAGGAACGTACCCTATTTTTCAACACTTTGGCTTTTCCAACATAGATCACCTTTCCTTCATAATCCTTCATCAAATAGCAGCCAGGCTTATCCGGTAAAAATGACAGCTTTTCTTTCAATGATAATGATGTCATGACGGATCCCTTCCTTATGTGTGCAGCGTCTACCCCATTATATTATATCGCCTTTTGGAATTCACGTTTGACTAGTATTACATGAACATCAAAAAAGCCCTTCAACACATGTTAAAGAGCCTTTTGAAAATATACAAAAGCACAGAAGCGTTGTTACCAATCAGAAGCCCATTAAGCTTATAAATACTTATTAATTGTTCCCATTAAGGCTTCTTTGGGTTGGAACCCTACAATTTTATCAACAGGTTCCCCATTCTTAAAAACCAACAGTGTTGGAATGCTCATAATTCCAAATCTACCAGCGGATTCGGGATTTTCGTCAACGTTTACCTTTACAATTTTTAACTTATCACCCACTTCTGAATCAATCTCTTCCAGTACAGGGGCAATCATTTTACAAGGTCCACACCATGGGGCCCAAAAATCAACGACAACCGTTCCATTTGAAACTTCATTCTGGAAGGTTTGATCAGATGCACTTACAATGGCCATGTTAAAAATCCTCCTCATTTACCAATAATCATCAGTACATACACCTAAGAGTATACCACTGAAGGGTTAAATTATCCAACACCCTGTTACATTCCCTAATTTTTTACCGTTGAAACCTGATATTTTTTTAGTTTCTTAGAAAGGGCAGTGTGGCTGATTCATGTAGATTGCGGACGTGTAAATCTTGAGTTCTGCTTCTACAGTTGATAAAGAAAACTTGGCTGAGTAGATATCCTGCTCAGCTTTTTCTATGAATGAAAACGCTTTAATGTTATAATATTGTAATAATTGATAATTTTTTATCTCATATAAAAATAGGGGGCGGTAAATGATGATGGATTACCCGTTAACATTAAAGCACATCTTTGATCGGGCAAAGACTTTATTTCCAAAACATGAAATTGTATCACGTACCTCTAAAGGAATATTCCGTTATAACTACTCCGATTTTCACCGGCGAACGACTAAATTGGCCAGCGCTCTTCAGAAACTGGGGGTTAAACGGGGGGATAAGGTAGCCACCTTCGCCTGGAATGACCACCGCCATCTGGAATGTTACTTCGCCATTCCGTGTATGGGAGGGGTCCTTCATACCATTAACATCAGGCTTTCCAGGGAGCATATCAGCTATATCGCCAATCATGCCGAAGACAAAGTTCTTTTTGTTGATGAAACTCTCGTTCCAATGATCGAAGCCGTTCAGGATCAGCTGAAAACCGTAAAAGCCTATGTCATTATGACCGATCAAATGGAGTTAAACACCTCCCTTTCTCCGGCCTATTCCTATGAGCAATTGATAGAAGAAGGAGATGAAAATTTCATTTTCCCTGATGATCTCGATGAAAATGATGCTGCCGGCATGTGTTTCACATCTGCCACCACCGGTAATCCAAAAGGGGTTGTCTACTCCCACAGGGGGTTATTTCTCCACAGTATGGCGATTGCCATGTCAGACAACTTGGGGGTCTCCCAACAGGATACCTTGCTGCCCTTTGTTCCCATGTTCCATGCCAATGCCTGGGGACTCCCCTTTGCCTGTACCATGGTAGGGAGCAAGCAGGTTCTCCCTGGTCCCATGCCTACCCCGCAGGTTCTTCTGGAATTGTTTGAAACGGAAAAAGTAACCGTTTCTGCCGGAGTCCCCACCGTATGGATGGGAGTATTGCACGAATTGGAGAAAAAGTCCTATGATCTTTCCCATCTAAAAACACTCATTTGCGGTGGTTCGGCTGCGCCCAAATCGATGATTAAGACATTTAGAGAAAAATATGGAATCTCCTTGCTTCACGCTTACGGAATGACTGAAACCACTCCTTTAGTATTTGTCTCCCGCATCAAGAGGGATCTTCATCATTTAAGCCAGGAAGAACAATATGACTTATTGGCGAAACAGGGTTTGCTGTCTCCCGGTGTAGAGATGAAAGTGGTAGGAGCCAATGGTGAAGTGAAATGGGATGGTAAGGAAATGGGAGAGCTTTTATTGAGGGGACCATGGATTGCCAGTGAGTATTATAAGGATGAACGGACAGAAGAAACCTTCCGGGACGGTTGGCTCCACACCGGTGATGTGGTAACCGTAGACGAAGAAGGGTATGTAAAGATCGTGGACCGGACGAAAGACCTGGTAAAAAGTGGAGGGGAATGGATCTCCACTGTTGACTTGGAAAACGCCATCATGGGGCATGAGGCGGTCGCTGAAGCCGCCGTCGTTGCCGTCCCCCATGAAAAATGGCAGGAGCGCCCGGTAGCCTGTGTCGTGTTAAAACCGCCGTTTAAAGATAAGGTGGACAAGGAAGAAATTATTTCCTTCCTGGAGCCCCAGTTCCCAAAATGGTGGCTGCCGGATGATGTGATCTTTATGGATGAAATCCCGAAGACAACTGTAGGCAAATTCTTAAAGCGGGCCCTAAGGGATCAGGTGAAAAGTCTGTATAAATCTTCATAGTTTTATACCATAGTAAAAAAATGCAATAATCTCCTCAATACGTCCTTAAAAACAGAAGAAAAAGCGGTAAATGCCTTCAATCAAATGTTGGAATTATTGAAAAATGATTGTTCAATAAATGTTCTGCATAACGATCTACCAGACATTGCCCATCTGTTTTATGAAAAAGGTGAATATAAACATGCGGCTCATTTTTATCATTTTGCTTACAAAAACCCGCCTCCTGTCCAATGACAGAAAGCGGGTTTTTTTCAAATCTGGCTATTATTCACTTATTCGCTTATTCACTTATTCACTTAACAGTTTCTTAAATTCTTCTGTTAATAAGGGAACCACTTCAAATAAATCTCCTACGATCCCGTAATCGGCCACCTGGAAGATGGGGGCTTCCGGATCCTTATTGATTGCTACAATCACCTTGGAGTTGGACATACCGGCTAAATGCTGGATCGCTCCGGAGATTCCGCAGGCGATATACAGGTCTGGAGTAACTACCTTGCCTGTCTGCCCAATCTGCAAGGAGTAATCGCAGTATTCGGCATCACATGCCCCGCGGGAGGCTCCAACTGCACCGCCCAACAGATCAGCCAATTCCTGAAGGGGCTTGAATCCGTCGGCACTTTTCACTCCCCGCCCCCCGGAAACAACCACCTTGGCTTCGGAAAGATCCACGCCGGTGGAAGCTTTTCGCACCACTTCCTTTACAAGGGTACGCAGATCCTTGATATCCACAGAAAAGTTGACCACTTCTGCTGTTTTTCCTGTCTCCGGTTCATCGAGGGCTATGTTGTTGGGACGAATGGTAGCAAAGATGGTTCCGTCTACCACTTTCTTTTTGGCAAAGGCTTTCCCGGCATAGATGGGACGGGTAAAAATCACCTCATCTCCCTCTACAGAAATGTCTGTACAATCAGATATGAGTCCCAACCCCAGCTTTGCTGCCACTCTGGGTGCCAAATCCCGACCAATGGAAGTATGCCCCATGAAGATGGCATCCGGTTTTACCGCATCGATCACCTGTACAAAGGCCTGGGTATAGGCGTCATTGGTATATTGTTTTACCTGCTCATGTTCTACCAGATATACCTGATCCGCCCCATATTGAGCTAATTTATCTGCTATTGCAGATGCTTCTCTTCCGAATAGTACGGCAGCTACTTTTCCGCCATTGGCCACTCTCCGGGCCGCAGACAGGGATTCCAGGGATACATTGCGCAATTGTCCATCTCTTGTTTCGGCAAATACCAATATATTTTTACTCACGGTTTCTTCCCCCTTCTCTACTATATGACTTTGGCTTCATTGCGAAGAAGCTGTACCAGTTCTTTTACCTGATCTCCAATTTCACCCTGAAGGATTTTTCCTGCTTCTTTTTTGGGTGGAAGATATTGATCAACCAATTCGGTTTTACTCTTGATCACGGACAGGTCTAATCCGAGGTCACCGGCGCCTAATCTTTCAAGGGGTTTCTTTTTTGCCTTCATGATCCCGGGCAAGGAGGGATATCTTGGCTCGTTTAATCCTTGCTGGGCCGTGACCAGAACGGGAAGATGAACTTCGATCACTTCGGTGTCTCCCTCCACATCCCTTTCTACACGGGCTTTGTTCCCTTCCACATCCAACTTGACAATAGTGGAGACATGGGGAATTCCCAGCTCTTCGGCCAACCTTGGCCCCACCTGGGCGGAACCATCATCCACCGCCATATTTCCGCCGAGGATGATATCGTATTCCCTTTGTTTTACGACGGCTGCCAATACTTTGGCAATGGTGTACTCATCTCCAAAGAGACTTTCATCATCGACGATCACCGCTTTATCTGCTCCCATGGCTAAGGCGGTGCGCAAGGCAGATTCAGCCCGGGTTGGTCCAACGGTTATCACGGTCACTTCTCCGCCGTGCTGTTCCTTTAATTTCAGGGCTTCTTCCACGGCATATTCGTCATAGGGATTGATGATAAATTCAACCCCTTCTTCACTGATTTGACCATTCTGAATGACAATCCTTTCTTCTGTATCAAAGGTTTGTTTTAGACATACTAGTATGTTCATATATTAGATCCTCCTTAGCGGTTTTTAAATTGAGGGGGTCTTTTCTCTATAAATGCTTGAACCCCTTCCTTTTGATCTTCTGTTGTAAAGGCTTTTCCGAATAAAGCCGCTTCCTTTATAAGTCCCTCCTGCAGATTGCCTTTTTGAGCCGCGGCAATGGCTTCCAAAGCCAAAGCTATCGTTGCACTGGATTTGCCGGCAATCTTTTCCGCCAATTGCTGAACCGTATTTTCCAGCTCTTCCAATGGAACTGAATAGTTGACCAACCCCATTTTTTCAGCCTGTTCTCCTGAGACCATTTCACTGGTAAGAATCAGTTCAGTAGCTTTGCTAAAACCAACGATGCGTGGTAAACGCTGGGTGCCACCAAATCCGGGAATTAAACCTAAATTAAGTTCAGGAAGTCCTAATTTGGCTGAATGAGCACTGACTCGAATGTGACATGCCATCGCTAACTCTAATCCACCGCCTAAACAGGCTCCATTAATTGCCGCAATCACAGGTTTCTTCAAATTTTCAATCCGATCAACCAGCTGCTGTCCAACCCGAGCCATCGCTTCTCCTTGTTCGCCATCTTTAACTTGAGTAAATTCCTTAATATCCGCACCAGCAACAAAAAATTTACCTGCTCCGGTAATGATAATTACCTTTACCTGATCGTTGGCCTCAATGGTTGATATGGCATCATCTAAGCCTTTCAGGGTAGCGGTACTAAGGGTATTGGCCGGCGGGTTATCGACGATAACCTTGGCAATGGAATCCACTATCTCCACTTTCACATTGGTAAATCCCATATATTTCCTCCTATCCCGTTTTAAAATTTTCATATAGTTAAGGTTATTCAGTTTAATTATATAGGAAACTTACTTCAGGCGGAATGTATTCTCCATATGAAGTTTAGTTGATCTTATCCAGAGGCATAGCGCCATTAATTTAATATGAACGGAAGCTAATGAATTTACTAAGAACAGCCTTCGATTTCTATGCCAAACTTTGGGACTAAAAAACGGAAATTAGTCCTCAAACTGACCCCATTGATATGAAAATACATTTCATATCAATTTGTGATCCTTTTGGTTATGGATGTTTAATTCCGCTTCATTTCCCAGACAATCCAGATAAGAAAAGTGAATGGATGGAATCAACACCTTCCAGCAAATCAAATTTTCCATCTTTCATGACCCACGCCGTTACGGTTTCATCTAAAGTCCCAAAAATCATCATGCGAGCCATTCTGAGATCAATATTTTCAGAGAATACTCCTTCTTCAATTCCCAACTTAACTATGGAATCAATAATTCGGAAATATTGCTTTAGAGTTTCACTAATCGCCTCCCGAACAATGGGATTGGATTGGCGCAATTCAATCTGAGTCACAATGGCCAAATCCTTATCTGCAGCCAGTTGGGCAAGATGGGTCCGAATCAATTCGTGCAATTTTTCTTTGGCAGTTATCCTTCTCCCAATATTCTCCTGAACCGTTGCAACAAACTGACCCATTTTTTCTTGAAAAAGTGAAATTAAAACATCATCTTTGTTTTCAAAGTAGAGATAGATGGTCCCATCAGCTACATTTGCTTCCTTTGCAATTTTAGTAACATGGGCATTGTGATACCCGTGTTTAGCGATGACCCTAACAGCTGCTTCAATAATTGCATCATACTTTTCTCCGGTTCGTTTCGCCATACTTATCCCCCCAATTACACAAACTTGACATTCTCCAATTCTTGGCGAAGGTCAAAGATGCAGAACAAATTAGCTTTGCCATTTACTCAGATACCAAAAAATGAATGACTATTCATTCAGTATACATTTATTATATCTATCTGAAAATTTAATTGTCAATCATTTTTCTAAATTATTTTAACATGTTTTTATATGCATGGGTATCTTTTTTTATTCATGTTATTCCCTCTTTTCCTTGCATTAGAATATTTTTACCACCGTTGGAAAATATATAAAGAAGTATCGTATGCCAAGTGAGTCGGTAAGATTTGTGTGTGAGCCAGAAAGGAGTTATTTGTCATGGCTGCTGATACAGGAACAATTCGCGCAGTGAAATATTTTTATTACTCTTCTTTTATTTGGCTTTTAATCGGGATGTTAGTTGGTCTTATTGTCGCCATAAAATACATTGCTCCAGATTTTCTAGTTTGGGGTCCCTTGGGGAAATTCCTATCTTATGGAAGAATCAGGCCCATTCATACAAATGGAGTGTTGTTCGGTTGGTTATCAATGGCTTATGTTGGAGGAATTTTTTATGTTCTCCCTTCGTTAACGAGGACTCCTTTAAGTAATCCTCGATTAGCCGTTGCAACTGGGGTACTATGGAATATTTTTATGGTTCTTGCTGTCGTTGTCCTGCTGTTGGGATATACCACTTCTATTGAATACGCAGAGCTGCCCCTTTTCATGGATGTCTATGTCGTAATTCTTGTTGCCCTGGTTATCTTTATTTCTTTTCGAACGATCGTCAACCGTAATGAAAAGAAACTATATGTAAGTATTTGGTATATTATGGGCTCCTTATTGTGGCTCCCCCTGTTATACATTGTGGGAAATCTTCCCTATCGCTGGATCGGAGGAGTTCCTCAGGCCAATATGGCCTGGTTTTACGGCCATAATGTGATTGGATTATGGTTTACCACTGTTGGTGTTGGTTTCATTTATTTCTTACTACCAAAACTGACAAAAAACCCATTATACAGCCACAAGCTCTCTTTAATCGGCTTTTGGACCATCGCCACTTTCTATGTCTGGAACGGTCCGCACCATTTGCAAAATGGGCCAATTCCACTGTGGCTGATGAAGGCAGGAGTGATCCCTTCCGTTCTTCTCATCATTCCGGTTTGGACAGTTTTGGCTAATGTTTTTGGAACCATGAAGGGGAAATGGCATGTGGTGGCAGACAGTATTCCCCTTAAATTTATGATTGTTGGAGCTATTTTTTATCTGATCACATGTTTGCAAGGCCCTTTTCAATCACTTATGGGACCCAGTGCCATCCTGAAATTTACCAACTGGGTCATTGGACATGCCCATATGCCCTTGTTTGGAGCCTTTTCTTTTGTAGTGTTTGCCCTAATGTATTACAGCCTTCCGAAAATGACGGGAAAACAGATATATAGTACATCGTTAATGAATTGGCATTTTTGGCTTTCTACTGTGGGATTTCTCCTCTTTGCCTTCAGCATGTGGGTGGCTGGAGTATTGCAAGGTTTTGCCTGGGCAGAAGGCAAGCAGTACGGAATGCAGTTCGTGGAAGTCATCCTTGCCTTAAGGCCCTTTAGCATGATTCGGGCCATCGGAGGCGGAATGATGTTTATCGGGCAATTTATCTTTGTATATAACGCCATTCGATCGGTGAGGGACGGAAAACCAATCCCTCAACAACCAACAGCACTAATTAAATAGGGGGAAAATAGATGGCAAACAATCATGAACAATCCATGTTTCCTTTTATCTTGGGTTCCCTGCTTCTTTTCTTAATAGGAGTAATTGGTACAGTTCTCTTACCCTTTTATGATGCTTCCATGCAGGAACCAAATATAAATGCGGATGCCCGCAACTATGATTTCAACACTGCTGAGTACAGGGGAAGGCAGATCTATATCAGGGAAGGGTGCCATACCTGTCATACTCAATATGTAAGACCGGTAAAAGCAGATACGGCCCTTGGTCCGGTAACCGTTCCTCAAGACTATTATTATGACAAACCCCACTTACTGGGTTCGGTAAGAACCGGTTCCGATTTAATGTGGGTAGGAGCCCGTTGGAATGAAGAATGGCACAGGCGACATTTGCTTAATCCAAGGGAAATGTTGCCTGGATCTATCATGCCAAGGTATGATTACTTATCTGATGCGGAACTGGACGATTTGATCACTTATCTCATGAGTCTAAAGCCCGCTTCACAGGCACAGGGAAGATAAAGAAAACTTCGTTTAGCTGTGTATATGGTAGGAACTCTCGCGTCATAAGAAGTATATAAAGGGCGGTAAACGGCATAAATAAACTTCAGATGGAGGTGTCGCATCTTGACCGATAAGGAACATAATATAGGGAACGAAATCGAAAAGAAAGTATTAACTCAGCCAAAAAATGAAAAGAAAGAATACTATGATGAAGTGTCAGGAATTCGAATGGGAAATGCCAAAGTTCCTAAATTTTTGATGTTCGTGTACGTGACGTTAGCCATTTGGGGGGTGGTTTATGCTCTTACGGCAAAACCGTTAAATGACCGGTTGGAAGCCACTCAGGACCCTAAATCCATCAACGGGGAGCAAATCGTAAAACAAACCTGTCTCGGCTGCCACAACTTAACCGCAGAGATGAAAGTAGGACCAGGACTTAAAGGAGTTTCTACCCGTTTGACCGAGGATCAGTTAAACGATGTATTAGACAACGGCCGCGGTGCCATGCCGGCTTTGCCCACTTTAGGATTGAACACAGAGCAAATCAATGCAGTAAAAGGATTCTTAAAAGGATTATAAGGAGGAATACCATGAAACCTCATCTCATCGCTACTTTTCCAGACCCAAAACAGGCTGAAGAAGCTTTTCATCAATTGAAACATTGGGTGAAACAAGAGGATATCTCCTTCATTCATAAACCGGAAGAAGAAAAGTCCCCAACAGAAGATGCCAGTGCAGATTCCATTGGGGACGGAGTAACCTGGGGAAGTGCCATTGGAGGAGTAGTAGGATTAACTGTTGGTATGAGCACACTGCTTGTTCCAGGTATTGGACCAATTATGGCCGCCGGTCCAATTTATGCGGCATTGGCAGGGGTAACCACCGGCGGTATTCTGGGAGGCCTGCTCGATTTGGGAATCAACCGATACACTGCCGAAAAAATTGAAGAACATCTTCAATCGGGAAATATCGTCATTACCGTTGAAGTTCCTAATGAATCACTTCATTATCAAATTGCGGAAATATTAAAGAATAATGGGGCGATCGATATCCATGATGAGCTGGTAAAACCATAAACCTGACTTTTTATCCAGTGGTATCGTTCTTCATTTCTATTTTCTTTTTTTCCTCTTCCAATAGTGCCCGGCGCAGAACTTTGCCTACCATGGTTTTTGGGAGCTCTTCTCTAAATTCATAAATTCTAGGAGCTTTATAGGAAGCCAATTTGGAACGGCAAAAATTGTTTAGTTCCTCTTCAGAAACGGACTGGCCCTTTTTCAATACAATAAATGCCTTCACCGTTTCTCCCCGGTAAGGATCAGGAATTCCAATCACCGTTGCTTCCTGCACAGCAGGATGTTCAAAAAGAACCTCCTCTACTTCACGCGGGTAAATATTAAATCCCCCGGCAATAATCATGTCCTTCTTCCTGTCTACAATGTAAAAATATCCATCCTTATCCATATAAGCCATATCGCCGGTCAAAAACCAACCATCCCTCATCACTGCACTGGTTTCCTCCGGCATGTTCCAATAGCCTTTCATCACCTGGGGTCCACGGATCGCTAATTCTCCAATTCCTCCAACAGGAATTTCTTCTCCATTGCCTGGATCAACGATTTTACATTCCGTATCCGGCCAAGGAAGCCCTATGCTTCCATTAACTCTTCTATCCCATATGGGGTTGGCGTGGGTAACCGGGGATGTCTCTGATAACCCGTAGCCTTCAACAAGCCTTCCTCCGGTTAGTTCTTCAAAACGTTCCTGAACCTCAATGGGTAGAGGAGCAGACCCACTTAAACAAGCCTCGATTGAAGACAGATTATATTTCTTAATATCTGGATGATTAATGATTCCAATGTACATCGTAGGGGCTCCAGGAAAGAGAGTCGGTTTTTTTGTTTCAATTATCTTCAATATTTCTCCCGCATCAAATTTAGGAACTAAGATCATGGTGCTTGCAAGATAAACAGCCAAATTCATGACGACACTCATTCCATACACATGAAAGAAAGGTAAGACTCCCAAAATCGTTTCTTTTCCATATTGGGATTTATACATCCAGGCTCTTCCCTGGACCACGTTGACCACTAAATTACGATGGGTCAGCATGACTCCCTTCGGCAATCCTGTTGTACCTCCGGTGTATTGGAGCAAAGCGAGATCATTTGAATCAACTTCAGCCTCTATCGCTTCGTTTGAAACCGATTTCATAATGGATACAAATGAATGAATCCCCTTTTGCGGCTCAAAAGAAATTTTAGGGATATTCTTCTGTATCAAAGGATATAAAATGTTTTTAGGAAAAGGCAAAAAATCCTTTATACTGGTGACAATCACGTGCTCTAAAGGTACTTTATCTCTTACCTTCTCTACTTTCGGATAGACCAAGTCTAATGAAACAATAACCTTAGCCCCAGAATCGGTCAATTGATGAAGCAGCTCTCTCTCCATATACAGAGGATTGGTTTGGACGACTACCGCTCCAAGCAGCAAGGATCCATAATAACTGATCACACCTTGAGGGCAATTTGGGAGCATAATGGCAACCCGATCTCCTTTTTGTACCCCAAGAGTTTGAAGATAACGAGCAAACCGGTAAGCGAAATTTAACAACTGCCTGTACGTGATTTCTTTCCCCATAAAGTGTATGGCTACTTGTTCTGGAAGCTTTACTGCTGCATCCTTTAAAAAATGAGTAATGGGCACCTCCGGATAGTCAATGGAAGCCGGAACTTGGGGAGGGTAAAACTTAAGCCAGGGTTTTTCGTGATACATCATCATTCCTCCTTTCATCTATTATCATGAATATCCCCGTGGAACAAAAAATGAATGAGTATTCATTCTTTAACTTGTATTATACTGAATATTTATTGTTTTTTAAATAGATTGTACAAAAAATATTGAATTAAAAAAATCCCCCTTACACATGATTATGTAAAGGAGATTGTCTCTTTTCCTATCTTCTTGTTGGATCCTCAGGAGATAACATGCTGGGTCTTGAACTTTTTGCCGGAACCGGGGCTCTTATTAAAATATCCATTAACGCTTTTCCATTAAAGGGAATCAACGGCCACAGATAGGGGGTATTTAATGATTTTGTAAAAGTAAGAAGTAAAAACCACAGTCCAGTACCAATTAGCAAACCTGGAAGTTTCCATAAGTAAACAAAAACCAGCAGGACGATTCGCACCAATCGATTGGCCAGACTTAATTCATAAGATGGGGTAGCAAAGTTTCCAATAGCAGCAACAGCCAAATAGAGAATTACTTCTTTGGTGAACAAACCCACATCCACCGCCATTTGTCCGATAACGATGGCTGCCACCAGTCCCAAAGCCGTTGCCAATGGACTGGGAGTATGGATAGCTGCCATTCTTAAAATATCTACTCCAAATTCCGCAAACAAAAACTGCCAAAATAGCGGAACATTTCCTTCTTTCTTCGGACCAATGTAGTCTAACCAATCCGGAAGGATGGAAGGATCTAATACCGCCAAAAACCAGAGGGGAAGAAGAAACACAGATATCAGCATGGCGGCAAACCGTACCCAGCGCAGATAGGCACCCACCACAGGCTTCTGCCGGTATTCCTCGGCATGCTGAACATGGTGAAACAGGGTGGTTGGGGTAATCATTACACTCGGGGACGTATCCGTATAGACAAGAACATGTCCTTCCAGGAGATGGATCGCTGCCACATCCGGCCTTTCCGTATACCGTACCATAGGATAGGGGTTCCAATGATTTTTAAAGATATATTCTTCAACGGTTTTTTCCGCCATTGGCAATCCGTCTATTTCCATGGTTATCAGTTCATCTCTGATGGAACGGACCAGATCGGGATCTGCCACATCTTCTAAATAAGCAATACAAAGATCTGTCTTTGAACGTGTTCCAACCTGGATATATTCCATTCTCAAGGAAGGGTCCCTTATCCGCCGCCGGGTAAGGGCGGTATTAAAAATCAGTGTCTCGGTAAACCCATCCCTTGCCCCTCTAACAACCCGCTCAATATCCGGCTCTTCCGGACTACGGGCAGGATATTCTCTGGCATCAATCAGAATGGCTTCCCCTTGCCCATCAATAAATAAGGCAAGGGGACCGGATAAAATAGCCGTGATTATTTTTTCAATATTATCAGTTGACTCTACTTCCAGATATCCAATATGGGTCGTAAGCAGCTTCTTCAACGAATCAGGTGCCAAATCGCCGTGATTCAATCTTCCTAAATACATCATCAGTTGATTCATGATGTAATCCTTGGCAAAACCGTCTACAAAATAAAGGGCAAATTCCTTTCCCGCGTAGTGGAGCTCTCGATAGATGACATCAAAGCTTTTTTCCACACCTAAGGCATCATTCATGTATCTGACATTATCTTTGATTTTCTTGCTAACTTTTTGTTGCAATTGATCCTTTCTTGAATCTGGATTCGCCATGAACGGTACCTCCAATAAAATGAAAATTTATAAGCCTTCATACCCATTCATTATTGACAAATCCAGGAAGAAAAAAACCAACTCAAACGAAGCTGGCGATTGATTGAAACGACAATAATTAAACACGCTCTCTTAATTGTTCTACCCCTTTTCTAGGTGAAGAATTTTGTGTAATCGCAGATATAACCGCTATCCCATCCGCCCCTGCCTGGATCACTTCTTTAGCATTGTCCGCGGTAATCCCGCCGATTCCAACGATAGGAATGTCTATTCCGTTCTCCCTTAAGAAACGAATCCCTTGAGGGCCCTGTACCTCTTTTGCATCTTCTTTTGTTTTGGTCGTGTACATAGGGCCTACTCCCAGATAGTCTGCGCCATAGCTAACGGCTTCTTTTGCCTCTTCTAAATTGTGAGCAGAGACCCCTAATATTTTGCTGCCAATCTTCATCCGAACTTTCTCTACAGACCCATCATCCTGTCCAATATGAACCCCATCCGCATCAAGTAATAAGGCCAACTCCACATCATCATTGACGATAAAAGGAATCCCTGCTTTTTTGCAGATCTGCTGCAGTCTTTTACCCAAACGATATTTTTCTATTCCTTCCAGGGCACCACTTCCCTTTTCCCTATATTGAAAAAGCGTAATCCCACCCTCAATAGCTTCCAACAGAACCTTCTCAGGAGAATTGATACAATTGACACTTCCCATCACGAGGTATACTTTTAGTAAATCTTTCATCTTTTCCATCTCCCAATGTCCATACTTTTGACGATTGATTTTAATATTCGTCTCTTTTTTTGCGGTAAGCCCAATGGTTGGTAGGTCCATGTCCTCCTCCAATGCCAAGCCCATCTTCGATTGCCGCATGGATAAATTCTTTTGCCTTTTTCACGGCATTATTTATGTTTTCTCCTTTAGCTAATTGAGCGGTAATCGCAGCAGAAAAGGTGCATCCGGTACCATGGGTATGCCTTGTATCCACTCTCTGATATTCCAGTTGTGTAAATTGGGTTCCATCATAGATCAAGTCTAGTACCTTTTCTCCTTCTTCATGGCCGCCCTTAATCACTACCGATTTAGCACCCCATAAAACAATTTTTTTTGCCACTTCTTTCCTGTCGTCCATCGTACGAATGGACATTCCCGTCAGAACTTCTGCCTCCGGAATATTTGGAGTGACGATCTTCGCCAAAGGAATCAGATCCCTTCTTAGAGCTTCTACAGCCTCTTCCTGAAGAAGGGAGGCCCCTCCCTTGGCAATCATCACTGGGTCAACCACAAGGTTTTTCCATCGGAATTTTTTTACTTGTTCGGCTACTCCCTGAATGATTTCTCTGTTAAACAGCATCCCGGTTTTTACAGCATCAGCCCCTAAATCTGATCCGACAGATTCAATTTGTTGGATAATCCCTTCAACCGGAAGGGGATATATCCCTTGCACACCCAGGGTGTTTTGGGCCGTCACTGCGGTAATCGCAGTCATTCCATATACCCCCAACTCCTGGAATGTTTTAAGATCGGCCTGGATTCCTGCTCCTCCTCCGCTATCTGACCCGGCAATCGTCAAGGCTTTATAAACCGTCGCCATTTCTTGAATCCTCCTTTCTGAACTGATTTCTTAAAAATTAAAAAACCATCCCGAAAGTGGGATGGCATATCATCTTGAATGATGATCAATAAGAGTCTTGACAATATTCATCTGCACTTCCACTTCCCTACGCTGGTGTGATCCAGATCAGGTTCCAAGGGTCGAAGCAGTCTCCTCTCAGCTCTGTCAGAGCTCCCCTAGTGGTCTGAACAAAAATATTCAGTTGAATGATGTCCGATGGCTAACCACCACTAAAACTCTTACTTCTTGAAGTGAAAAATAAGTGGCACTAAGTCTACTTTAGACTAGAGCATGAACTATCGTCAATAGAAAAACGTTCGATTTTCCAGTCCAAATTTACCGGAATTCCGGTATCTTTGATCAAATTATACAGTGGACACCTTTTTTTTACGGTTTTCTTCAGTTGTTCAAGTCGCTCCGGTGATTCAGACGTGTAAAAAACAATAGAATTATACACTTCCTTGTAGTAAGGAGATACATTTTCCACCCCATAAAGTCCGCGGCGGTCCACCCAGGCAGTGCTGGATATTTTTACATCATCAAATCGAAACCCAATCTCCTTTGCCACCATTTCAATCACGACAAAGATGCAGCCGTTAAAAGCACCCATCACATATTCCAAAGGAGTAGGCGCCTGGTTATCTCCTCCTATTTTTTCCGGCTCATCTACCAGAAAGGAAAAGTCCCTCACCTGATGTTCTGTTTGAAATTTTCCCTTCCAATCGGATTGGACCTCTATTTTTCTTAAGTCTTTATTCACTGAAGTTTGTGTCATTCTGCCCATTCCTTTCCCATAGCAAATTCTCTTATTCCATCCATAGACTGACCTGTTTCTTGAAGCAATTATCCATCAAACAATCTTAAGCCTGATGCACCGACACCCCAGCCACAACCTCTTTTTGTTTGACAAAACTGATCAGGCTGATAAAAATACCCACGACGATAAAGAAAAGAACCATACCAAGGAGACCGGAAGAATAAAGAACTTCATAAGAATTCCCCAGATAGATCCCAAGACTTCCTGAAAGAATAAGTCCAAAATACCCGGCTTTTTTAAAGGGTCCCTTCCATTGCCAGCTCGTTACTCCCGCCGTCTCTATTAACGTGACAAGGCTCAGAGTCAAAATATTGGCAATCATCCCTATCCATACCGGATGAGTGTTCAAATAGAAACTAGAAACTTCCCATCCTCCCAAGTGATACCATAATAGTCCTGCAAATGAGCCCATAAACAAGGATGCCAAAACGGCCCGTCTGGTCACGATTGGCCAAAATAATGCCGCAATCACAGGAGCAAAGGTAGCAGAATTTCTAGCAACCCATGCAAGGATATTCCACCATGCTGACTGCTCAGGCCTTAATACGGCGAAAACAATCATTAGTAAGGTAAGAAGAAGCAAGGACCATTTGGTATAACGAATCAAATCCGTTTCTGTCGCCTTAGGACGAATCGCCTTTCCCACATCCCTTCCAAGGCTGGTTGCACCAGAAAACTGGCAGGGGGCTCCCCAACTTAATGCCGCGGCCCAGAATCCAAGGAAAAACAATGCAACGAGAGGTGCAGGCAAGGTTTCCATGAGATAAAGGGGAACAGCAACAAGTCCCTTCGTTTCTCCGGGCACCACATAGGCAGCCGCTAATCCGAACAATACTGCGCCTATGATAAGGGGTACTCCAATAATCGCAGCTATGACTAGTCCTCTCTGCCCTTCTCTTTCTGTTTTGCAGGAAAGGGCCATTTGAAAAGCGGCCTGAGCCAATATTACATTTAAAATAAAGGTACCAAACCAGGCTACGATGGTTTGTATCCCCACAGTTGCAGGTTCAAAAAGCTCCGGCCTTTGCTGAAATAATTCTTTTAAACCGTTGATGCCAGGGTTGATGAAAAAGGCATATACGCCAATTGCCAGCATGATAAAAAATACGATAACATTGCTTAGCTGGGTAAAACCAATGGACCACATTCCTCCAAATTGAAGATATAGAAGGAGAAGCAATGCCGTTAAGGCCACTGACCAAACAATGGAAATCCCGGTAAATACACTTAGTGCTGAAGCAAAGGCTAGGGCTGTTGCCACAGACCACATGGGAAACGTTAAACCAGTAATAAGACCGGCTAATCCCCTGACTTTATCACCAAAGTGATCCCCAAGCAGACCGGAAATGGTGACCAATGCTCTTTTTCGAAAAGGAGCAACAAGAACCAAAGCGATAATTAAGACCTGAATTGTCTCGGCTACCCCATACCATATGGCAGAAACCCCTTTAAGATACGCCAGTTCCAGAATCGCTATATAAGAAGATCCGGAAAAAAGGCCGGTGATGCATACCGCTACAAAAAGGGTACTGAAATTTCTCCCTCCAACAAAGAAGCCATTCCCATCAACCGCTCTCGTTTTAGCAATACGACCCGCTGCAATTAACAGAACCGTATAAGCTAGTGCAATTCCAATAAACCAATAACCAACACTCGTCATCTGACTTTCACTCCTCTTCTCATCAATCTAAATGAATAATCAATTTCTCGTTATTGTCTTTAGTCTTCAGTTACGAGTAACCTAATCGAAAATTAAGATATTTTTGTTCAAAATGAAAACCCCCTTCGAGAAGGGGGTTAAGCAATCAAATAACCGACACCTCCCCTTATCTCTCAGAAATTGCATTTCTGCAGGAATTGGCACCATCTCAAACGTTGTAACGCTTGAAGGTTGCCGGGTTTCATCGGGCCAGTCCCTCCACCTCTCTGGATAAGAAGCAATAAAGATTATGAAATTGTGGTAAATTTAGATATGATTCTAATAGAGTGTACTTGTCTATGTCAATCCTTTTTTACAGTTTTGTTTTTTGCAAAATATTACATATCTGTTACAAGCAAAAACTCCCCATGCCGGGGAGTTGATCTGGACCGTGGATGAAATGGTATTATTTAAGACGAACATGGGATTTTCACCCATGTATCAGCCCATTTCTGTTTTTCCGTTCGGCAATAAATAAGGTTCTACATGAACATGGACATACTCGATATCATCAAAGCCGATTAATGCATCTTCAATATTTTCCGTCAGTTCATGACTTTCCATTACGGTTAATTCATGGTCCACTTCAATGGTTGCATCCACATACACGCTACTGCCATGATATCGTCCTTTCACATCAACCACCGTTCTGACCCCTTCAATGGATTTAATTTTGTCTTTAATTCTCTTTAATCGGGCCTCATCAAATCCATCGGTCAAGGAGAAAGATGCATGATATCCAATGCTCCAAGCGGTATGGACAATTAAAATCCCAACGATTAAAGCGGTAAGCGAATCCAACCAGAACCAACCAAAAGTTGAACTAAAAATACCAACCGCTGCACCCAAACTGACCAGGGCGTCGGAACGGTTATCATAAGCCGCAGCCATGATCGCCTGGCTTTTCACCTTACGGGCCAATTGTTTGTTATAACGGTAAACAAAATACATGACGATTGATGATGCGATGGCTACCCATCCCGCCAGGGGGTGGGGGGCGATTTTACCCTCATCCCAAAGGGAACGGAATGCTCCCCAGATCACATCTAATCCAACAAGGGCCATAATGCTTGCTGCAATGATAGCAGCCACCGTTTCTGCCTTATAATGCCCGTAACGATGATCCCGATCGGCCGGCCGGATGGCAATTCTTAAACCTACTAAAATGGCGATAGAACTGATAATGTCCGTTGTATTATTTAATCCGTCAGCTACCAATGCTTCTGACGCAGCCCAAATTCCTATGGAAACTTTAATGATCGATAAAATAATATAGGCGATTATACTAATCCATGCACCCTTTTGTCCCTGCTTTAACCTTAACCCTTGTTCCCCCATAATCTCCTCCCAAATAAATAAACTCCCCCCATATCCATGATAAGTAACAAAGTGTAAGTTAGTCCAGAGAAACGTTTTTTCATAAACGAATCAAAAATGTGATATAGAAAAAAAATTAACTTCGAGCAAAAATTATGGTACAAAATACCAATACAGGAAACGCCTTATTTTCAGATTTGTCCGTATAAATTGCACGTGTTATTTCTTCTTTCTTACCATAAACCAGAACAAACCTAGGATTGCTCCCAGTGGAAGCAGGACTAAAATAAACAAGTTTCTATAAGCTATAAAAATGGGATCATCCATGAACTTTCTCCTTCCGGTTTTTTCATTTTTTTAATTTCGAGGAGTACTAGCACCCCCGATTAATTCAGAACTTTCTCTATCATTTCTTTTAAACGTGCCTTTTCCCCATCGTCCACCACATAAAACCATAACGATAAGTTTTCGGTATATGGCATTCTCTGGCTAACTCCGCGAACGTCAGTGGTTTCAATTTTATCGGAAGAAAAGTCGGCAAATCTAGTAATTAAGGTGGAAATCTGTTTTTGTGTCAAATCCGTCCGTACATGATCCCCCATAATATCCATAATGGAAAAAACCTTGAAAAGCGAAGTAAACTGGGTCCCTTTGTCAATCATGGCTTTGATTACTTTTTGCTGTCTTTCCATCCGCTGAAAATCACTGTCATTACCTCCGATGCTGCTCAATCTGTATCTTGCATAGTCCAAGGCATTTTTTCCGTCCAAAATCTGTTCCCCCGGCTGCAAGTCGATATTGGTCCCATCGGTTGGATCTATATATTTCATCCGTTTTTCCACGTCGATTTCTATTCCTCCCAATTCATCAATGACCAGACGAAACCCCTCAAAATCTACTGTGACATAATGATCGATCTTTATATCGAGAAATTTTTCAACGGTTTGTTTTACCAGTCCCGGGCCTCCAAAAAACATTGAATGATTTAGTTTCTCATACCCGTAGCCCGGAATGTTGACATAGGTATCCCTTGGCAACGAAAAAAGAAGCACCTTCTGTTTTTCCGGATTAACCGCAGCCAGCATGATGGTGTCTGACCTAGAATTCTTCTCCCCCCTCGAATCCACCCCCATCATTAAAATCGTAAACGGTTCCATCGGTTCCCTCTCAGTGACGGGTTGAGGTTCGGATGAATGGTCGGTTCCGGTTGTCCCATGGTCTTCAACTGAAGGCGGATTTAACGGTTGATACCACCTATTGTTCAGCGTGTTATATTGATACGCCCCATAACCCACCAAAAAAAAGGAAGAAAGAATAAGAATAGTTACCATATATAAAAAAAACTTTTTCACTAGATCACCTACATACAAAAAACGAAGTATTTTTCAAATGTCAGTCTTTCTCATTATACCCTAATAAAAAAAGGGATTTCCATTCGTTTGAGGAAATTGTTATACTAAAGTGTGCACTGTGTATGGAAAGAAGGTACCTTAACATGGCAAAAATTCTAATATCCGGTTATTACGGATTTGATAATACTGGAGATGACACGGTTCTTTTTGGAATCATTTCATCCCTAAAAAAACAGCATCCTGATGCAGAAATTACCGTGCTATCAAATAAGCCTGATGAAACTGCATCTCTGTTTGGCATCAAATCCTATAACCGATGGAAAGTAAGTGAAATCATAAAACAAATAAAAGAATGCCAATTGTTAGTCATGGGGGGAGGTAGCCTCCTTCAGGATGCCACCAGTCCTCGCAGTGTCATTTATTACCTTGGAATCATTTTGCTCGCTAAACTTTTTAGAAAATCGGTTGCTTTTTATGGCCAAGGAGTGGGGCCAATTTCCCATCCCCTTAGCAAATGGTTGATCAAGCAAGTGGTCAATCGTATCGATGTCATCACCGTCAGAGATGCCCAATCCGGAGAGGATTTTCGCTCTTTTGGGGTAAATCAGGTGCCGATTTACGTTACCGCAGACCCTGCGGTAACCATTAATCCGAACGAGATAGATCTCTCCATTGGAAAATCAATATTAGAGCAGCATCAAATTGATGCAGCCGATCAAATATTAGCTATCTCAGTCCGTGATTGGAAGAACCAGCAGAAGTACAAGAAAGAAGTGGCCCGTTTCGCCGATAACATGGGCGAAAAAGGCTGGAAAATTGTGTTTATTCCCATGCAATATCCTTCCGATGTAGAGCCATCAAAAAAAATCGCCAGTTTTATGAAACATCCATCCGTAATCATTGAAGAGAAACTGAACTTCAAAGAGATTATGAGCATGATTGGAAATGTGGATATGGTTCTTGGTTTAAGATTGCATGCGGTGATCTTGTCTGCGGTCATGAATACTCCATTTATCAGCATTTCTTATGATCCGAAAATCGATCGTTTTGTCCAGCGCTTGGGATTGAAAACGGCTGGGCATATCGAATCCCTTACCTACGAGGATTTAATGAAATCAATGCACTACATACAGAAAGACGTTGCCGCTTTTAAACAATTGGTTCAGATAAAGATGAAAGGACTCGTGGAAGAGGCGGAAAAAAGTTCAGTTTTAGCATTAAGCTGTTTGCCCGATAATTAAGAACAGATGAATAAAATAAAAACAACGACCACACTACCTCCTTCAGGTCATCCTGAAAGGAGGTTTTTTGTATTCATATCATTGTGTGTTAAGTATTATTTTAATTATATGGTAAGCATCATTTTAAAAAACCACCTTTTCTTAACCCTTTTAATCATACCGTAACAATCATGTCACAAATTACGAATAAAAATATGACAATTTTTTGATTAAATATAACTATCCTAAAATAGTAATACTTCCATGGAAAATATTACTGATTACTTTGGGAGAACATAGATAAAGGAGGTCTATATATTGCGTTACTTTCTCATTCTAACCGCACTATTTCTGACAATAGCTTCATTCTCTCCCGTGTTTGCCGACGGCGGAGGTGAAGAAGCAGATATGGATGCTGTATTACTCACAAAACAGGCCATCGCCTTTTTATTAAGTGAACAATACAGTGAGACAGACAGGGCCATGTATGCCATGGAAAAGGTAAAAGATGCACTGGAAGATGATGAACAAGAGGGAGTAAATCTTGATGCCCTGAAAAAAGCTTTGACGCTACTGCAGGAGGAAAATAATGAGGAGGCAAAAAAAATTCTGTATGAGGCTCTAATAAATCCTTCTGACAGAAATTCCTTTGTTGAACCCGTTGAAAAAAAGTTTAAGGGAACATCTCAGGAATACAGTTTTCTTGCTGCTGCCGGAATTAGTATTTTACTTGGCGGATTCATCTTAAGGCGTAAAAATGAGTAAATGATGTTTTTCTATACGAAGTCATTAAAGAGAGGTGTAAATATGGCACAACCATTCACCCAACGCAACTGGGTTATCAAATTAAATGAACGTCTCCGTTTTCTGGACATGAATTATGAGGTTCCCTCCCATGCCAATACCATCTGGTATTCATTGGGCGGCATTACCTTAATCGGAATTGTTTATCTTTTTATCAGCGGGGTGTGGATGACCCAATTTTATGCACCCCTGCCTGATCAGGCTACAGCAAGTGTAAACCAGATGATTAATCAATCTTCATTTAATAATCTGATAAGAAGTATCCACTATTGGGCGGCACAGTTTGTGATCTTATCCATGGCTCTGCATCTTCTCAGGGTATTTATCTCTGGTTCCTTTAAAAAACCTAGGGAAGGCAACTGGTACATCGGAGTGATACTGTTTGGAATCATGTTTGGGTTGTATTTCTCCGGAACCATCATTAAATGGGACCAGGAAGCTTATGAAGCATTGCTTCATGCAGCTGCTTTAAAAGATTTCATCGGGGTTCTTGCCCTTTGGTTTACTGATGAATTTGCTCCAGGAATCCCAGTGCTCCTGAGAATTTATGGGCTTCATGTAGCCATTTTACCTGCCCTCTTATTGGTATTTATTGGAGGACATCTCTACTTGATCAATAAATTAAAGATATCCCCCCTTCCAAAGGAACACGAAAGACTGGCTTCCAACAAAAAACAAACTTTTGGTGGACATGCCAAAAAGCTAACGGGGTATGCCTTTGTGATTCTGGGTTTATTAATCGCCGTTTCTGTCCTCCTTCCCCCAGGTTTAGGTTTTTCACCGGTTGAGGGATTGGAAGTCACCAAACCGCCAGGTTGGTTCCTATGGATTTACACGGTAGAAAATTTCTTCGGTTTACCTGGACTTGTTTGGTCTTCAGTCATTATCGGGGTTTCCCTGCTTTTGGTCCCGTTCATTGACAGAAAAATTTCCCCTCATTTGAGCGAAAGAAAATTGGTGTTATCCATAGGGATGATTTTAACTTCTGTTCTGGTCGTTGCCATTATTGCTGGATATTTCTCAGCTCCGGTACCCCATATAGGGATGTGATTTGAGATGAAAAAGAAAGGAAAGGGTTTATTCATTTTCTATACCCTCCTCTTGTTTGCCACTTTTATGTTGGGAAAAATCTCAGCGATATTAAAAACCCATCCATTCCTAAAGTATGGTTGGCACGACATCTTATTCTTCGTTCTATTTGTGATTTCTGGTTTACTTTTAGTCCGGATTATTTATCAGGTGGAAAAGAGAAAATATGAAATGAAAAAGCAGCAGGTGATCACTGGCTAGTTAAAAACGGAACACAGCCCTCAAACTAACTCCATCCTTTGATATACTCAGATGTTTTTGAGGGCTCCGTTCTTTAGACTTGAAGCGGACCTGAATTACATCCTTGACGAACTCGACTAGCGGACGAATAAATCTTTAATCCATCTATATAGAATTGGAGGCTTCTTTATTTTTATCTTGTGAGTTGAATTAGACCTGTTTTCTTATTTTCTCCTGAAAATCCTCCCAAGCATTTCGAATAACATGGGTTCTTTAAGGATCCAAAGAAATAACACATACAATACGGCTCCAATGACAATATAACTGGGAACAAGAATAAGAACCGATGGATACCAAATAGATTTCAAATAAACTAAAACTCCTCCCATTCCAGCTGCAGCCACGCCCCCCCGGATAAAAAGGAAGCCTAGGGATTTGTGAATTTTCCATTTCTGCCTTTTTATCAGTATCACCCATAAAAAAATCATGCTGAAGATGGCCGCAAGGGAAGCTCCCAGGGCAATGCCCCCATGCTCAAAATAGGGGATGAAGAGTAGGCTGCCCCCAATATATAAAAATATATTGATTATCCCGATCATCACAGGAGTTTTGGTATCCTCCAGGGCATAATAAACTCGGGTCAGCAGATCCCTTCCAGCCAGGCCAAACATCCCGATACTGTAAAAAAGAAGAGCTCCATTCGTAAGGACGGTATCCTCAGCAGAAAATTCCCCCCGTTGAAAAAGAAGCTGAATCAGTTCATTCCCCAGAACCAACAAACCACCCGTGGTTGGAATCAACACCAGCCATAACAAACCGATTCCTTTTTCCACAGTGGTTTGCAGTCTCCTCCACTCCCCCTGTTTTACATATTCAGAAAGAAGGGGAAACAGGGGAACAGTAAAAGCCCCCACAAAAACAGCCATTGGAAGCTGCATCACCGTAAACCCATAATTTAGGGCAGATATCCTTCCGGCTTCCATTTGGGAAGCAAGAAACCGATCAATAAAAACGGTAAGCTGAGTAATTCCCGCACCGATTAGAATCGGGACAAACCGTTCTCCCATTCCCTTTATTTCCGGGTGTCGATAAAAATGGGGATCTACAGAAAGAGAATAGGATCGTTTCAAAACAGGCGCAACCAAAAGCAATGCATACCCGGCAAACCCCAACATTGTTCCCAGGGCAAGACCCTCTATTCCTAAATACGGAGTCAACCAGATAATTGAGGCAATGACGATCAGACTGTTAACCACTGTCCCAAAGGTGGGTATAAAAAAATGATGGTGGGCATTCAATACGCTGGAAAACAAACCAATAATACCGATAAACCAAAGGGAAGGCACCATCCAATTAAATAACTGAATCGCAAGTTCCAATGCCTGGTCAGAAAAACCAGGAGCCAACAGAGAAATCACCCGCTCCCCCTGCCAATAAAAAAGAAGCGCGATCAATAAAAATATGACAAATACCATGGTCCACATCGCCCGAAACAGTGATTGTTGTTCAGAGCGTTGCCCCTTACCCATGAACCCCTTCATTCTGGGGATGAACACCGCACTAATGGCTCCGGGAACCACAAGAAAAAAAGTCATCGGAATGGCCAACGCGATAAAATAGGCGTCCGTTTCTACGGAAGCCCCAAATTCCTTTGTTATAAAAATGTTTCTGACAAAGCCAAGTAGCCGACCAATCATGGTAACAGCTACAATCATCATTGCCGATTTTAACAGCGTGTGTGCCATGCTTACTTCTCCTTTTGCCCTGCCAACTGAACGTACAGCTGGTAGGTCTGTTCAACCATACCCTCAACGGAGAATCTCTTTTCTACTTCCTGTTTTGCCTTGATGCTTAATTGAAAGTAGATTTTGGGATGAATAAATAAACCCTCTAGGGCCCGAAATAGCGCTACCTCATCATCAACCGGGATGAGAACTCCATTTTCTTTGTCTCTGATTAATTCCTTTACTCCTCCAACACCAGTCGCCACTACGGGTTTACCTGCAGCCATGGCTTCCAAAACGGCCAAACCAAGCCCTTCTGTTCTGGAAGGACTTACAAATATATCAATCCCAGCCAAGACCGATGGAATATCTTGTTGAAATCCTAAAAAACGAACCCTATCGGTAATCTCTAATTCACTGGCTAACTTCCTTAAATTTTTTTCTTCAGGACCTGACCCCACCAGTACAAACATATGAGGGAATCCTTCTTTTTTTAATAAAGAAGCCGCTTTAAGAAGGACATCAAAGCCTTTGATTGGAACCAGTCTTCCCACAGCCCCCACGACCGTAGCATCGGAGGGGAGATCAGCCAATCTTCTAATCAATTGGGGATCTTTCACATGAGAAAAATAGGAAATATCAATCCCGTGATAGATGACTGAAATTTTATCGGATGATACCCCCGTTTCGTACAAATCCTCTTCGATGGCCTTCGATATCGCAATGAAATGGGTGGTCCACTTCCTCGTCCACAGTTCCATCTTAGAAGCAAAAAAACGAGCCAATGGATGGGCATAATCATATTTCAGCAAACTATGTATGGTGGTTACCACCGGGGAAATGTTAAGGCGGCGGCAAGCCAACCTTCCAAAAAAATTAGCCTTAACCCCGTGGGTATGTACGATATCCGGTTTTTCGTGATCCAGAAATTGAGTAATCCCCTTTAACAGCCGAAAATCAAAACGGCCATATTGATCCATGACATGGACCTTTATCCCGTTTCGGCGCAACTTTTCAGCGAAAGTAGAGTCATAAAAACAGAGAACTTCCACCTGAACCTTTTGAGGATTGAAGCGAGACAACAGATGGATGATGTGCTGTTCAGCTCCTCCAAATTCCCCTCCGCCGATGATATGGATGACTTTAAGTGGTGTTAACATATTCTTCACATCCATTTTCTACTCCGCATTGTCTCCATTGTATCGCAAATTTCCTTTTCCGTGCAATTTATCTTATAATCGGGGTGGGATAAAATCATAACGATTGAAATGAATGGAACTATTGAATTTACAAAGGACAGCCTCGAGTTCGTACTTAGTGAAGGGACTATAGAACGGGAATTAGCCCTCAAACTGACTCCATCATCGAAATACCCAGATGTTTTTGAGGGCTCCGTTCTTTAGTCTCGGAGCGGACTTTAACTACTTCTTGATCGAACTCGACACACGGACGTGTAAATTCTTTAGTTCCATACATCGGATTAAAGAACATAGAATTGGGGATTCATATGATGAACAAAATCATAAACTCTTTTAAAAATTATTCGATTTGGCTTTATATCTTTCTTAGTTATCCTGTCGTAGACTTTTTTCTGAGAAATATTTTAGGAATCCCTGTCATCTCTTCCCTTTGGGATGATGGGCTGCTTGTTGTTCTTTTAATGTTCACCGCAGGGGCCCTTATAGAAGGCAGGGAGCAAACCATGTCTTCGATAAAAGCCCCCTTAACCGCCTTTACTGTATATGCCGTTGCCCTTTTAGTGATGGACATGCCATATTTCTCCGTCAGCTTTGAAGGATTTCGTGCCATTTTTCAGTATATCCTGTTCTTCTTTGTCGGATTTTTCCTTTTCAAGAAAAGGGATGAGATCCTTCCCTACCTTCGCGTGCTAACCATTGTCGGGATCCTTGTCGGAGCCTACGGATTATTGCAAGTGATCCTAGGAGTGGAAACTCCCCAGAGTTGGATCAGCTCTGGAGAATCCATCCGCACCCGAGCATTTTCTATTATTGGAAGCCCCAACATTTTGGGAAGCCATATGGCTTTTTTAGCTCCTTTATCCATCGGCCTTTTCTTCTTTGAAAAAGATAAGAAATGGCGTCTATTTTGGCTGCTGGGTGCTCTGGTGATGATCGGTGCCTTAATGTTTACATTCTCAAGGGGAGCATGGATTGCCTTTGCCGGTGCCCTTTCCTTATTGGGGGTGTTGGTGGAAAGACGCCTTTTGATCATTGGAGTGATTGCAGCAATTCTGGTAGCGGTGTTTGTTCCTACGGTCACCGAACGGATTACTTATCTATTTACTGATGAATATATTCAAAAGAGCAGCAGCGATGGCCGGATTGCCCGCTGGCTAGGCGCTTACGATCAAATTCGTTATGAACCCCTTTTTGGCAAAGGATTGGGCCACTATGGAGGGGCGGTTGGCCAGCGCAACTTTGGGACGATTTATGTGGACAGCTATCTGTTCAAAACCTTGGCCGAGACGGGGCTAATCGGCGTTATACTTTTTTTCTGGTTAATTTTTAAGATATTAAAGGAATCTTACTATGCCTGGAGAAAAACAAATGATCCTCCTTATTTTTGGCTTTTGGCCGGAGCATTTACCGGGATGGTAGCTGTATTGATTCACAACATGGTGGAGAATATCTTTGAAGTTCCCTATATGAGCAGCTATTTCTGGTTTATGACAGGAATCATTCTCTCTTTTCCATTTCTGAAAAAGGGGGAACCCGATTATGAATAAAATCCTTTCCTCCATATGCTGGATGTTATTTGCCGTCTATCTTTATTTTAGTTATCAACTATTAGTGATCCCTGCTTTGCTTGATTTTTCCTTATACGGACTTGTTGCTTTTCTTTTGGTTTCTTTTATCCTTTTATGGTTAACCCCCACTGGCGAAAGGAGAAAAATGCTCATCTTTGGCATTGCCTTTTTGCTGTTGGATAAAGCGTATTATGAGACCAGCTATTATTCTTTCTTTCCATACCTGTTTAGCCTGATCGTAATCACGTTGGTCATTGGTTTCATTGCCTTTTTCTATGGAAAATTGGCAAAACACGTGGTTTTCGCAATGATCGGCACGGCCCTTTTGCTTCATCTTCTGATTCCCAGAGATGAAGCAAAAGCACTGAATCATTTCTGGATTCAATGGAAGAGTCCTCCCTTGTATCTTGGGGAAATGTTTGATTATTTTCCTCTTCTCATCCGGGATATCAACAACGATGGAAAGGATGAGCTGATTACGCTAGGAAACAGGGATGAGACCCTTGCCAAATGGAAGGAAGAGAACAGCGGAACCTTAAGCGAAGAAAAGGTAAAAGAAAAACTGGAGGAGGAGCGAATCCGTTCCCGCTATCCATTCCTGTTAAAGCCTGAAGAGCTTTTCCTTTATGCCTTTACCCTGGGCGATGGGAAAATGGAGAGAATTCCCGTTGAAAAGGAACAGGCCCAGATAATCATGGCGGAGATGATCAAGGATTATATCGGCTTTCCTTATTACACCATGACATCAACAGGAATAATTACTCCGCAGATTCAGCGTCAGCCCCTGGTTGAAGGAATGATGCAGATTGGAACGTCTCCATTTCGGGCAATGCTTTTGGATGCCAATGCCATATCTCAAATACTTGTTCAATCAAATGGTGCATTCGATGCTCAAAATGGATGGCCTGATTCAGCTTTTTCTGAGGTATCCATTGTTGGAGATGAATTAAGGGGAATCTATAATGGGGATCCGTTCCGGATCAAGACAGAGGCCACAACGATTTTAGGACCCGTAAAGATGTCTTCTGATCAGGAATCCCTCCTTCTATTGGGTAATTCCCTGGAGTTGGTAGGAATTGAAAACGGAACACCAAGGGTGACCCATCAATTAACCAATGAACAGATCAAAAATTTGTCCACCAGCCAGTTTATCATTGGGGATGTCAACCGGGACGGTTCAGATGAAATTCTGGTTTCTTCCGAACAATCGAGAATTTTGAAGCCAACGAAGAGTGGAACATGGGAAATCCTGTGGGCTGCTACTGACGAAAGCTTCCGTTTTGAGGATTTTACAACCGTAGGCGGAGAGAACCAGAAGGAAATTGTCGCCCTTGGCAAGAGTGAAGTCCGCCAGCATCCACTTCGGTATCTAACAGGATATACTATGGAAAAAGATGTGTTAAAAAGAGAATGGAGAACCTTCCTCTCGTTTATAAATGTACGGGGCGCTGATGTAGATGGAGATGGAAAGAAGGAATTGGTTGCCTCCATGTATCGTACCCACCGGATCTATGTCCTGTCGAAACACAATATCCCGGTTGAATTGATCTTGTTGGCAACTACGGTGTTTCTGGCCATCATTGCCGGATATAGGAGGTTTCGCCGCCATGGGTTATAATGTGAAGCAATATCCATCCAATCAGTGGAATAGACAGAATATATGGATCCCCCTTCTCCTCGTTCTTGTGGGAATGATTTTCTTCAGCGGATGCTCCTATGAATCAGGACCCAAAACCTTTGATGACGCTGTGGAGAAAATCCCCGGACAGCCAATGGCCAACGGGAAAGAACTCCTTGGGAAGGCCATTGCAGCTATGGAATCCAAGGAAACGGTAAAGTTCTGGTATACCGGTTATGTAGCCAATAATATCCAAAAGAGACGGACCACCAGCATGTACGATGGGGTGGTAATTCGCCCCAACGGATACCTGGTAAACGCACGAATGGCAGGCCAGCCTTTTCGGTATTACCGCTGGGATGACAAGGTATATCTCAAACTGGGAAATACCTGGTATCCTGCCGAGGAGCCTTACCTGCCGATGGACCCCTTTAAAGGCTTTTCCTTCTGGGAATATTACATCGATCAAGCCGTTCAGCTTCCCGATGCTGAAGTCCTTGGGGAAAAAACCAGGGTGGTGAGACTGGAGTTAAAGGGAAAACAGCTGTATGATTTGGCGGTTCAATTTCTGGAAGATCACACCTATTTTCCAATTGAAGATACGGAAGATCTGAGAGACACCTTGGATCGGACAACGGTAACGACAACCTTTTGGATTAGTAAGGAAACTTACAGAATTGTTCAATATCAAACCCGGATTAACCTGCCGATTCCCGGAGCAGGTTATATGGATCAAGAAATCTTTTTCCGGCTATATAGGTTTAACGATTCAGGCATCAAAATGGCTTCTCCTGAAGATATTGAGAAATACGCATTTAAACCGGATGAAATGGAGTCGAAGAGTGATGAAAATTCTCCATAAAGGGAAATGGCTCCTCCTATTGGCCATCCTTTTCGGCATTTTCATGTATAGTCTAAATATGAATGTCAGGGTGGTGGATAAAGCCACCTTCTCCTTTTTCCAAGAGCCGATATCTAAGCAGCCTTCTTCAACCAATGAGCAACCTTCTTTTTTTTCATTAACCCTGTATGACCCCAGCCTTACTATCCAATTGACAGCGGAAGATGAACGAAATGAACAATACCTGTCAGGGAAGGATTTGACCTACTCCGTGTTGGAAGGGAGAAAGGTAATCGGAGAACTCTTTGTTCAACAACTGCGGTTTTCCAATCAGGATCTCTATTACTTTATCCGATTTACGGCCGAGGAGAATCTTGATAGGGTGATTCCGTTAAGAATTACATTTCCCGGTATAGGCAAACCAACCCTTCATACCCTTGATTATCCCGGAGCATTATCCAATCAAACCTCGGTATGGAAAGAAAAAATGTCCATTGATTCCGGGGAATCTCTACCAAAGGGAGCGTTTTTTTTGGATGGTGAGGATTATTTTTTGTTTTCCAGTCCAATTGATGTATTTCTTCCGCTAGCCAATGGGGTAAGAAAAGAGAGGTTTGAAAAAAGTCTCTCAGCCCAGTTTAGGCAAGAAAAGGGAAAGGTGCAGCTTCTCCTGCCCCTGCCTGTGGTAAAGGGCAACTTCACTGAGAACTGGGGAATGTTCAGCACCCGCCAGCTGGTGGATTGGAGAAATGAAAACGCACACAAAGTACTAAAGATTGCTGACTTGAACCGGGTTAGAAAGTGGTCCAGGGAAGGAATGTTTTATGTTACTCCGGATTCCTACGAACCCACCGACCCGAGGGGCTTTTGGATGAACCCGGCCCACCACGTGGGAGAAGTATTCCTAAGAACAGAGGGAGCTATCTTTTTCGAAAATTTTGCGGTCCTTTCCCTTTATACAGCAGCAGAAACTCAAAATGAACAAGGTTTCTGGCCAACTACGCCCCGATCCAACTGGCTGTATAACGATTATGGGATCAATGCCGGGTTTTATGATACCCGCTTTAATACGGATGCCGGATTATTTTTGCTGAGAGGCTACCGGAAATTGGGAGATGAAACCTGGTTAACAGCGGCGGTAAAGTATGCAGACTTCCTGGTGAAATTTGCTCAAACCCATCAGTACAGGACGAAAAATGGAGGGATTCTGGTATATGATTACAGCAACGGCAACGAGTCTGAAGAAGAACAAAAGAAACCGATTCAAACCCATGTTTCTTTGAACCACCATATTACCGAAATGAATTTTTTATATGAAATGTATAAAACCATGAAGAATACAACCTACTTCAATATTGCCGAAAAGATGAAACAGGGAGTAAAAGACACGGCAAAGGACTGGAAAAAGGAAGAGGACGGGGATCTCTGGTATGCCTATCTTCCCGATGGAACGTACGGATTAAAGGATTATCCCCTTCTGACACTGAAAGATTTGCGCTACAGCCAGGAGCTGATCACTGAATTGTACGGTGTGCCGGATCCCGATTTTCAATATCTGATACAGGTGAAAGAGGAGTATTTAAGAAAGAACAATTTGCCGCTATATTAGATAGAATAGATAGAAGCCCTCAAAAACATCCGAGCATTTCAAATCTGGAGTCGGTTTGAGGGCTAATTCCCGTTCTAAAGCCTCTTTATTAAGTAAAAACTGGAAGACTGGCCTTAGAAAATTCTTGTTCAAAAATCACGACGCTCCCAGATACGTTTTTAAAATCCGGTCATCCTTCAACAGATCCCTTGATTTGCCGTTAAGTTTTACCTCGCCCAGCTGTAACACATATGCCCGGTCTGAGATGGATAAGGCTGCGGTGGCCAATTGTTCCACCACCAAAATGGTGACTCCCTCTTTCTTCAACTGCAGAAGGGTGTCAAAAATATGCTTTACATAAAGGGGAGATAATCCCATGGAGGGCTCATCCAACACCAGCAATTTCGGCTCAGACATCAACCCCCTCGCAATGGCCAGCATCTGCTGCTCTCCGCCGCTTAATGTTCCGGCCATCTGTCTTCTTCGTTCCTTTAACCTAGGAAATCTTTCATATTCCCTTTCAACCAATTCCATCATTCTTTTCTTATTTTTACGGTTGGTGTAGGCACCCAAGATCAGGTTGTCCTCTACCGTTTGGTCGCCAAATACCTGCCTCCCTTGGGGAACATGGGAAATTCCCAATTTGACGATTTGGTGGGCAGGAATATTTGTTAGCTCCTGATCCTGAAAATTGACTTCTCCATCCTTTGCTTTCACCAGACCGGTAATCGTCCGCAATACCGTCGTTTTTCCCGCTCCGTTTCGGCCGATCAGTGCAACGATTTCCCCATCATTTACCTCCATCTGAACATTCCTCAAAACAGATGCCGATCCATAATCAACTGATAGATTTTTGACCACTAACAAGCTCTGTCACCTCTTCTCCCCCCAGATAGGCTTCAATTACTTTGGGATTGCTCTGAACGGCGGCGGGATCTCCTTCCGCAATCTTCTCGCCAAAATCAAGAACCGTGATGACATCACATACATTCATGACAATTTCCATATGATGCTCAACCAATATGATTGAAAGACCTGCATCCTTTAAGGTTTGGATTACTTTCATGATTTTTTCGATTTCAACCGGACTGGCCCCGGCTGCCGGTTCATCCAGAATCATAATAGATGGTTTTACGGCCAGACCTCGTGCGATTTCTACCAACCTCTGCTCTCCATAGGACAGCCTTCCAGATATCTCATGGGCCTTCTCTTCCAAACCCACCAATCGAAGAAGCACCAGAGCTTCCTTTCGAAATTGACTCTCCTCCCGAAAGAAAGATGGCCAGTGAAACAGATTATGCCAGAATCCGGTTTTGTAATGCTTATGAAAACCCAGCATCACATTTTCCAATACTGTCAATTCATAGAACAGCTGCAGGTTTTGAAACGTTCTCGTCACTCCCAGATGTGCCATTTTATGGGGAGCATATTGGGAAACATCGCGATTCAGCCAGATAATCTTCCCCCCTGACGGTCGATATACACCGCTTAGCAGATTGACTGTTGTACTCTTGCCCGATCCGTTAGGACCGATTAATCCATGAACCCGGTTCGGTTTAATTACCATGTTTAGCTGATTAACCGCCCTCAATCCGCCAAAATCCATATTTAGTTCTTTGATCTCCAGCTGCTCTTCATGATTCAGATGGTGCCGGAATGAAAAATCCCCCATTTCACCTTCTTCAACATCTCCCTGTAGCTGCTCTTTTGATTTCCATCTTTGAAAAAGAGATAGTTTGCCAAGGCTCCCGGCAATCCCATCAGGCAGCAGTACCAGACTAAGGAGAAGAATCGTTCCGAAAATGATGAGATGATAATCATAGAGAGAGGCAAATACTTGTGGAATCAGGAAAACAACGGCTGTCCCGATCAAAGGTCCCAAACGGGTTCCAGCTCCCCCAACGATCACACCGACCAGGAAAAGGATCGATTTATCAAAGGTGAAGGTTTCGCTGTTAAAGTACCCGTTTTGAAAGGCAAAAAACGCTCCACCGATCCCGCCCAAAAAGGCGCTGATCATAAAAGCCAGCACTTTCCAATTCCGAACATTGACACCAATCACTTCAGCGGCAATTTCACTTTGTCCAATCGCCCGAAAGGTTCTGCCGAATCTGGATTGGAACAGATGATTGGCCAACAGGGTAAAAAACAAAGCCACAAATCCTACGAAATAGAAGTATTCCACTTCATTTAACGCATATCCAAAAATATCTGCTTTATCCAAATAAACCCCCGCCGGACCTCCTGTCACAGAAACCCAACGATTGGCAATGATCTCAATCAAGACGCCAAAAGCAATGGTTACCATGGCAAGGTAAGGGCCCTTGGCTCTTAGTGACAGCAAAGCGACAATTCCACCGGTAACCCCAGCTACGAAAGAGGCAATCACAAGACTGATCAGAAAAGGAATTCCCTGAACCGTTAATAATCCCGTGACATAAGCACCGATCGCATAAAAGCCGGCATGGCCCAACGACAGCTGCCCGGATAGGCCCACCAATAAATTTAAACCTAAAATCACCAGATAAGTATAAGCAAAGCCTTGAGCCACATGAATGAAGAAGGAGTTGGGAATAAGCCATGGCAGCAGATAAATGAAAATAGCAGCAGTTCCATAGGTGATCCACTTTTTCATATCAAAACTTCTCCTTTCTCCGCGCTCCAAACAATCCCTGCGGCATCACGGCAAGAACAATAAGAATCAATACATAGGCGCTTGCATCCTTAAAAGAAGAATCCCAAAGGGCTACCAGTTGTTCCAACACGCCAAGGAGTAACCCACCAACTAAAATACCCCCTGGACTTTCCAAACCTCCAATAATAGCTACGGCAAATGCTTTAAGGCCGAGGCCTGCTCCCATATAAAAGGCGGTATTGGTGATGGGGCCTACCAAGATTCCGCCAATCCCGGCCAAGGCTGAGGAGAGGGCAAAGGAAAATAAAGCCATAAAGCGGGGATTGATCCCCATCAGAGAAGCTGCATCCTTGTTGAAAGCTACGGCGGACAATGCTTTTCCTAGCAACGATTTTTTCAGAAAGAAGAAGAGAAGGGCCATTATGACCACCGCCGAAATTGCAGCAAATATTTCATGGGGGGCAATGCCGATGGTTCCAATGCGAATCACTTTCTCACCCAAAGGAGACGGAAAAGGAATCACATTTCTCCCCCAGATCAACATGGCAATATTTCTGATGATAATGGAAACAGCCACTGTGCTTAAAATCCAGCCGATCGAGAAAAAATGCCTCAAGGGCTTAATTGCCACCTGCTCCAGCAGAATTCCCAGCACACTTTTGATAATAATGACAATCGCGATGGCCAGGATGAGTGATAAATAAACGGGAACTCCTGCTGCTGCAAGCATCCCAATCGATGTTAATCCCAGTAGAGCCCCCAGCATCAAAAAATCTCCCTGACCAAAGTTGAGGGTATTGGTCGTAATATAGGTGATATAATATCCCTGGGCAATAATCGCATAAATACTGCCAAGGATAAGACCGCTTACAATTGCTTGCTCCAATTCTGAACCCCCCCTTTTTTCAATAGATACGGAACTATAGGTCCGGTACTAAAGATTTAGTTCCGTCCATACAAATGTAATTTCAGATGAAACGAGGGGAAGGAAGGGAGCCCTCTCCTCCCCCGTTTTCATGGCCTTGCCAATTACGGTTTGGCAATGACACCATCCTTATAGGTCGCCAAAAACATATTATCCTTAGTTAGTGCTTCATGATTATCCTTGGAGAAGGGTTGCGCCCCTGCAGAAGTAACACCGTCAAAATCCGTCATGTTTTCTATGGCATCGCGAATTTTTTCCGAATCAAGACCCACTTTCTTAATGGCGCTTAGGATGACCTTTGCGGAATCATAACCCTGCGCGGTGGCAATTGGGAAAATATCCTCTCCATACTTGGCAACGACCTTCTCATGAAATGCTTTCGCTTTATCGCTTTGGTCTATGGTAAACGATTGAACGAAGTACAGGTTTTTGTTGACCAGATCTCCAACCAGTTCCTTGACCGTGGGGTCTCCCATTGCCCAGGAGGCCACGGTAATTGGGTAGTATCCAATTTTATCCCTGCTCTTCAAATAAACAGCAACTTCAGGGGCCAAACCGTAGAAAATAATGGCATCTACATTTGCATTTTTTATCTTTGTCAACTGGGGTTCCATGCTGGGGTCCCCTACCTGGAAGGATTCTATAACTGCCGGTTCCAAATTGTAATTTTCTTTCAGCTGCTTTAATACGTCTTCCTTACCCCCTTGTCCGTAGCCGGTTGTATCATGGAGCAGCGCCAATTTCTTAAATCCTTTTTCTTCCACTGCCCATTTCAGCATCGTTCCTACCTGACCGCTGTCAAAGGGTGCAATACGGAAAATATAATTTTTTTCCTCTCCAGCATAGGTCTGGGTAATGGCTGTACCTGTTGCTACTGGAATCACCTCAGGAACTTTTGCTTCCTGGGTAAACTTGATATGAGCTTTTGCATTTCCACTGTTTGCCGGACCTACGATGGCAACCGCCTTATCCTGAGTAATCAGGCGCTGAACCACTTCTACGGATTTTTCCGGTTTTGCCTCATCATCATACAGTTTTAATACCGCTTTTTTCCCGTTGTATCCACCGCTAGCATTAAACTCTTCAATCGCCATTTCAACTCCCCGTTTGGCTGCTTCTCCATATTTGGCTGTACCACCCGATAAGGAAATGGCCATTCCCAATACGAATTCTCCTCCTTCAATGGAAGTGCCGGATGTTCCTTCACTGCTAGACGGACTGGAACTGGAGCCGGAAGAAGAACTGCTGCTGGATGCAGGCTGGCTTGAACCCTGATCCAATTTTGGTCCACAGCCTGCTACCAATAGAGCAATCACAAAAAAAATAGCAAGTAACAATCCCTTTCTCCCAATCTTTCTTCTCATGTAAAATCCCCCTTTGATTTAAATTCTTAATTCTCTTTATATTATATGATTATACAATTTTCTGTAAATTTAATCCGTGACTGGTGTTCATTCTCCCCCTTCCAAAAATCCTTGGATCCATCTGCTTTACATGAGGCGATAATAGTGGCTTAAACTCCATATTGGCCAGAATATCCTTTTCCAGATCAATACCCGGGGCGATTTCGACAAGTTCCAGTTTTCCATCACGGATGTTGAATACCGCCCTTTCCGTGATATATAAAATAGAAATTCCGGTTTCGCTGGCGTATCTTCCGTTAAAGGTAATTTGTTCAACGTTTTTGATCAATTTTCGATGTTTACCTTCCTGCAAAATGGTTAGTTTCCCATCATCGATTTTCACTTTAAGTCCACCTGCTGTAAATGTTCCGCAAAAAACCACTTTCTTTGCATTTTGGCTGATGTTGATAAAGCCACCGCAACCCATGACCCTCGGACCAAACTTGCTAACATTGACATTGCCAAACTGATCCAATTCAGCCATTCCCAAAAAGGCTACATCAATTCCCCCACCGTCATAGAAGTCAAACTGTGAAGGCTGGTTTAAAATCGCATAGGGATTGGTGGCAGCCCCAAAGCTGAGTCCCCTAGCCGGGATTCCACCTACAGGTCCCGATTCCACGGTTAGGGTGAAGTCCCCAATTCCTTCTTCCATCGCCACAAAGCCTACAGCCTCCGGCAATCCGATACCCAAATTGACAACATTGACTCCATCCAGCTCCATGGCCGCCCGGCGTGCAATCACCTTTCTCTCATCCAGCGGTAGGTAGGGCATTTTCCCTAAAATTTCCCTAATTTCTCCGGAATATGCCGGATTATACTGCTCAGCGAAGGTTTGTTGATGCTGTTCAGGGGTTGACAAAACCACCACGTCCACCAAGATGTTGGGAATGACAACCAGCTTAGGATCCAGACTTCCGCCCTGGACCACCCTTTCCACCTGGACAATCACTATGCCCCCTGAATTTCGTGCCGCCTGGGCAATGGCAAGGGCCTCAAGCACCACTGCCTCTTTCTCCATAGAAATATTTCCAAATTCGTCTGCGGTTGTTCCTCTAAGGAGAGCGACATGAATGGGAAAGGATTTATAAAATAATCTTTCTTCCCCACCGATCTGAACAATTTCCACCAGGTCATCCTTGGTTACGTCATTTATTTTCCCTCCAGACTGACGGGGATCAACAAAGGTATGAAGTCCTACATGAGTAATGGTTCCTACTTTTCCAGCGGCAATATCGCGAAACAGATGTGAGATGACCCCTTGGGGCAGATTATATGCTTCTATCTTGTTCTCTACAGCCAATTGTCCAAGTTGGGGAGCCAGCCCCCAGTGGCCTCCAATCACCCGCTTTAATAATCCCGCATGGGCTAAATGGTTCATCCCCTTGGAATGCCCATCTCCTTGTCCTGCAGCATAGACCAGAGTCAAATCCCTGGGAAAACCATTATCAAGAAAATGCTTTCCCAAGGATGAAGACAGGGCCTCAGGGTGAGCGGTTCCCACAAATCCGTTTATGGCGATTGTTTGTCCATTTTGAATCAGTTTTACCGCTTCTTCTGCTGATAATATTTGTACTGGCATTCGGCGATTGATCCCTCCTTTTTTATTATGCCAGTACATTAATGCAAATCTCATGCCAATTGAACAAAATCATTGAAATTCGGCGAAGAAGAGTGAAGGTCCGCTTCGATACTCAAGAACGGAGCCCTCAAAAACATCCGGGTATTTCGGTGATGGAGTCAGTTAGACGTTGAATAGACAAGGAATTTCTTTCCGGAAATTCGGACAAAAATCATGTTAACGCTTTCAATAAGCTATGATTCTTGTAATCTGATTATTGTTTTCCGATTTTTCGGATTATTCCACTTTTCCGGAAAATTAAAGGGTTATTCCTCCGTCTACATGAAGTATGGAGCCATTGATATAATCTGATTCATCAGAAGCCAGGAATAAGTAAGCCTTTGCAATGTCAGATGGTCGTCCCAGGCGCTGAAGGGGAATCCTTTCTATCATTTTTTGTATTACCTTATTAGGGACCTTGGCTACCATATCGGTTTCTATGAAGCCAGGAACAACCGCATTGACGCAAATTCCTTTTCGTCCCAGCTCTTTTGCCCAAGTCTTTGTCATTCCCACCACGGCAGCCTTGGCGGCTGCATAATTCGTCTGTCCTACATTTCCATAAATTCCGGAGATGGAAGAGGTGTTGATGATCTTTCCGCTCCCCTGTTCAATCATATGGGGAACTACGGCTTGAGTACTGAAAAAAACGCCGCTAAGATTCACCTGAATGACCTGATTCCATTCCTCTTCCGATAATTTGGTCAACAATCCATCCCTTGTAATCCCTGCATTATTGACGAGGATGTCTATTTTCCCGTATCGGGTTAGAGCTGTTTCTGTCATTTTCCTCACACTTTCAGAGTCTGAAACATCCACATGGACAAATATTCCATCACCCCCTTGCTGAGTGATTAATCCAATCGTCTCTTCTCCGCAAGCCTTATCAAAATCACCAATCACCACCTTGGCCCCTTCTTTGGCAAATAACAGTGCCCCCTCCTTTCCGATACCTCTGGCCCCTCCTGTAATGAGGGCTACTTTTCCTGTTAATCTCACAGCCTTCTCCTCCTTTGTGAATAATAATCGATTCACTATGGAGTGATGTGCAAAAAGCATACCAAAAAGACATCAGTACAAAAAAAGAACAAACATCACGATCAGGACATTTGTTCCTTATATTCCATATTTATTAATCTTGTCATAAAGGGTGGTTTTACTGATCCCCAGAAGATCGGCCGCCTTATATCGGTCCTGATTCGCCGCGTTTAAGGCTCTTTTTATCGTTTCCTTCTCCACCTGGGCTAAAACTTTCTTTAAATTAAGTTCATGGGAGGGCGCGTGGATTCTTTTATCCTTTTTCAAATATAAGGGCAAATGCTCTATTCCGATGACTGAAGATTCAACAATATTAAGAGCCCTTTCCAGTACATTTTCCAGCTCACGGACATTGCCGGGCCAATCATGCTGGTATAAAATTTTCATGGCTTCATCATCAATCTTGGTTACCCATTTACCAAATTCAAAATTTAATTTTTCCAGCAGTTTAGAAATCAGTAAAGGGATATCTTCCTTGCGCTCCCTTAAGGGGGGAATGTCCAAACGAAAAACATGCAACCGATAATAAAGATCTTGGCGAAATTGATCTTTTTTCACCAATTCTTCCAATGGTGCATTTGTAGCAGCGATCACTCTTACATCAATGGGTATCGGTGCGTGTCCAGCAATTCGTTCCACTTCCATTTCCTGCAATATACGCAATAATTTCGTCTGCATGTTTATCGGCATATCGCCAATCTCATCCAGAAAGATGGTTCCCTCATTGGCCAACTCAAATTTTCCAGGTTTTCCTCCCTTTTTCGCGCCGGTAAATGCCCCTTCTACATATCCAAACAACTCTGATTCCAGTAAACTTTCCGGGATCGCTGCGCAGTTGATTTTAATGAACGGCTTGCGTGAACGGGGACTGGCATGATGAATCGCATGGGCAAACAGCTCCTTGCCTGTACCTGATTCCCCGATCAGCAGAATTGTCGAATGGCTCTTTGCGGCTTTCAATGCCAGATTTTTTAGTTCCAGTATTTTAGAACTTTGACCAACAATATGTTCCAAACGATACTTGGCGGTACTTTCACGCTGTAGCTCATTTTGATAATATTCCAGTTCCATGGACAGGCGGCGGACCCTTTCGGTTAATGCATTTAACTCCTTGGTGGTTCGGAACATAACACTTCCAACGGCACCAATGATCTTTCCATCTTTCCTAATGGGGAACCGATTGGCAATCATGTCGTTTCCACGGATTCGCTGGACGTCGGCAATTTCTTCCTTTCCGGTATTGACCACGATATGCATACGGGTGTTTTCGATGACATCCTGAACAGGCTTTCCGATCACCTCTTCCCGGGTGACTTCCAAAAATTTGCAATACGCATCGTTCATCATCACAATCCTGGCATCGGCATCGACAACAACGATCCATTCATAGGCTGTATTAATAATCGATTCAAGGATTTCCTGATTAATTTCCATATTTATCCACCTCTTTAGATTTCATACACTTAACAGTTCTACATTTTTTAAAAATTACATTTCACAAACCATTTCTGCCAGTTCGCTCATGGAAACAACCCTGATTTCTTTTATTTTCTCCAGTCTGTTATCGTTCGTCAATAACACATGGGCTCCATACTCGATGGCAGTAGCGATGATGATAGCATCAGGTGTCCGAATTCCGTATTTGGCCCTGAAAAAACTGACTCTTTCAGCTACAGAAATATCTACCGGGGCTACACGTAAGTTCGGAAAGTGATAAAATAATGCCCGATAGTCCGTCTCCAATTGGTAATTTCCATCGTGAATCGGTTTGGTGAGGATTTCGGTTAGGGTGATCGAAGAATTCCACATCAATAGAGCAAATTGCGACCATAGATAAACACTTGACATCTTTATGAAAATTGAAGCATAATTATGTACAACATAAGAAACGAACCGAGACTAAGTTAAACGTGATGACAGGGAATAGTAAGAGTGAGCCCGCGATAAGAGAGTAAAGTCCACTGGCTGAAAGACTTTGCCGCACGGCCTTCTGAACCCGCCCTTGAACAGCCGGGGATGACCCGGACAGGATTCTCCTGCCTGTTATCAATAGGAGTCAGCCGTTAATAACGGTTGTTTGAGCAGGATAGTTTAACTGTCAATTAAGGTGGTACCGCGGAAGAACCCTTTCGTCCTTAACTGGATGAAGGGGTTGTTTGTTTTCATGATTCAAGAGAAAGGAAGTTACAGGATGGAGAATAAGGGTAAAAAACGGATCGTGATCAAATTGGGAAGCAGTTCCCTAACCAATAAATCTGGCGGCCTTTCCATCCCAAAATTAAAGACTTATGTTGATGATATTGCGCGAATAAAAGAACAAGGTCACGATGTCATTCTTGTATCCAGCGGTGCGGTAGCTGCGGGATTTAAAGCCCTGGGATATCCGACCCGCCCGGTAACGCTAGATGGAAAACAGGCTGCAGCCGCTGTAGGGCAAGGATTATTGATGGAAGCTTATAATAAGCTGTTTAAAAAACATGGTTATGTTGGCGCTCAAATATTGCTTACTCGTCATGACTTTTCCGACCAGACTCGCTATAGAAATGCGCATAATACCCTTTCGGTCTTATTAAAACGGGGGGTTATTCCCATCATTAATGAAAATGATTCTGTATCCGTTCATGAGCTAACCTTCGGAGACAACGATATGCTGTCCGCTCTGGTTTCAGGATTGATCCATGCTGATATGTTGCTGATCATTACGGATACCAATGGATTGTATTCCGCTAACCCCCTCACCGATCCGTCGGCACGAAAATATGACGTTGTTGCAGAGATCACGCCTGAAATCGAAGCGATGGCTGGGGGAAGTTCTTCAAAAGTGGGTACCGGCGGAATGAAATCAAAGATTGAAGCTGCTAAAGTGGCATTATCTTTGGGGGTTGAAGTATTTATCGGGAAAAGATCAGAAAAACTTTCCTTGATCCAAGCCATGGTTCACAAAGGGGATGGAACTTATTTCACACCGTCCGCCACTACCCTTAAAACAAAGAAACAGTGGATTGCCTTACACTCCGGCTCTAAAGGTTCCATTCAAATCGATAACGGGGCAAAAAAGGCGCTGCTGGAAGATCATAAAAGTTTACTACTGCCGGGGATAATCGATGTGCACGGGGATTTTCGTTCAGGAGACGTAGTGGAAGTGATTGATCTGGAAAACACCCCGATCGGAAAGGGAAAGGTAAGCTATTCTTCAAAGGAATTAAAAGAATGGGTAATAAAAAAGAAAAAAGTAAATGGCAACCCAAAGGAAGTGATCCACCGGGACGAATGGGTTGCACAAAGGAGGATTTATGTATGAGCGATATCATCCAACAGGCATCTAAGGCGAAAGAAGCTGCCAAACAGCTGGCTCAACTTTCCACTAACAAGAAGAACCAGGCTTTGCTAGCCATGGCAGACAACTTGTTAAAAAACCAAAAATTCCTGATTGCTGAAAACAGGAAGGACATTGAAGAAGCGATACGCCAGCAAGTGAGTTCGGCTCTAATTGACCGCTTGACCCTAAATGAATCAAGAATTGAGGGAATGGCTGAAGGACTTAGACAAGTTGTGGAATTGACGGATCCTATCGGTCAAATTCTGGAAAGCTGGGAACGTCCCAATGGGCTAAAGATTGAGAAAGTAAGGGTTCCCCTTGGCGTAATCGGCATGATCTATGAAGCCCGCCCCAATGTTACAGTTGATGCGGCCGCCCTTTGTCTCAAGACTGGAAACGCCGTGCTTCTCCGGGGGAGTTCATCTGCATATCAATCCAACAAAGCCATTGTCTCTGTTCTGCATCAATCACTGAAAGAATCTGGCATCTCGCAAAGTGCCATACAATTGGTGGAGGCAACAAACCGTGAATCAGCCGCCCAGATGCTAACCTTAAATCAATATTTAGACGTTCTTATTCCAAGGGGAGGAGCAGGACTGATCCGCTCTGTGGTCGAAAATGCGACCGTTCCCGTATTGGAAACCGGAGTAGGAAATTGTCATGTGTATATTGATCGATACGCCAACCCGGAAATGGCTATATCCATTGCCATCAATGCAAAAACGAGCCGGCCCGCCGTATGCAACGCTGCGGAAACTTTCCTCGTCCACCAGGAATGGGCGAAAATGCATCTGAACCAATTAATCGCATCCTTGAAGGAAAAGGGAGTTGCCATAAAAGGATGTGAAATTGCCCAAACCTATGACAGAGATATCCAGCTAGCCAGTGAAGAAGATTATTATACGGAATTCCTTGATTTAACTGTCGCTTTAAAAGTAGTATCTAGTATTGATCAGGCAATCGATCATATTGAAACATATGGAACAAAGCATTCAGAAACCATCGTTACTGATGATCAGGAAAGGGCAAAACAATTTCTTCAACGGGTAGATGCAGCAGCTGTATACCATAACGCATCCACCCGGTTTACCGATGGATTTGAATTTGGCTTCGGGGCAGAAATTGGGATCAGCACCCAAAAGCTGCATGCAAGGGGACCGATGGGTTTGCCTGCCCTCACTTCCTCTAAATACGTGGTATATGGAACAGGGCAAATCAGGGATTAATTGCTGTTAATCATCAAAATCCAATAATCCACGTTTTACCGCAAAGCGAATTAAATCACGGCGAGTGCTTAACCCCAATTTTTCCATTATGTTTGCTTTATGATTTTCAACGGTTTTTGTACTGATGGCCAATAAATCGGCCACTTCCTTATTGGTATATCCTTTGGCCACCAAGCTGAGAATTTCTTTCTCTCTCTCTGAAAGAAGATCAAAGGCATCTGTAATATCATGAGCAGAGGATTGCAGATACCCATCAATAACCTTTTTCGCTGCACTGGGATGCAAATAGGCTTGTCCCTGATAAACCTGACGAATGGCTTTCACAAGTTCTGAACCGGGGGAAGATTTTAATATATATCCGGATGCACCCGACTTCAGTCCACGGAACAAATACTGCTCATCATCGTGCATAGTTAAAATAAGTACTTTAATATCGGGATCACTTTGGGTAATTTCCGCCGTTGTTGAAAAACCATCCCTTCCGTTAGGCATGCTCAGATCCATAAGAATGACATCCGGTTTAAGATTGATGGCTGCTATAATCGCTTCATTACCATCGGCTGCTTCACCAATGACGGTAATATCCGGCTGTGCGTTAAGCAGCATCTGTAATCCATTTCTAACTACGGCATGGTCATCGACCAACATTACGCGTATATTGTTCATCCCATTCTTCCCCCTGTTCGATTGGAATATTGACTTCTATAAGAGTACCACTATTTGGCTGTGAAGAAAGATGAAATGTTCCGCCTAGGATTCTGGCTCGTTCCTCCATGCTATACAATCCGACTCCACGCTTTGCCGGATGTCCAGGATCAAAACCCACTCCATAATCTTTGACGATCAGTTTGATCTCATGCATGGTTTGTGTAATAAGTACATCAACCCGTTCGGTTTGTGCATATTTTACCGCATTGATCAATGCTTCTTGAACAATGCGGTAGATCGCAGTCTCAACTGTTGATGAAAGACGTTTTTTGTCGCCATCGTAAGAAAAGTTAACCTGTATCCCGAATTTGTATCCATAGTCTTTAAGATACGTCCGCAAGGCAACGATCAACCCGAGATCATCAAGGGCAGAAGGACGAAGTTCTACTGATAGGTGGCGGATGTCATCAATGGTTTGGCGAATAGTTTCCTGCACTTGTTTCACCTGTTTAGCTGTTTGATCGTTCTCCGCCATCATGGATTCCATCACTTCTGTTTGGATTAAAATGCTATATAGGGACTGCCCAATTCCATCATGCAGTTCCCTTGATATTCGTTTTCTTTCCCTCTCCTGAGCCTGTAAAATAGAGTGGGTAACCATTTTGGCGATTCGGCTTTGCTCGTCTTTACGATGGTCACTTACTTCATGAATACTGAGAACCGTCCATGTTTCACCATCAGAACGGGAAAATCGGGAGGTGGTAATTGAAACAGGGACAACCTTTCCATTACCTGTCTTCAGCTGGATTTCGACAGATTCTCCTACTTTGTCAATCACAAAACATTTATCATAGGAGCAAATCTTTCCTACTCCTGGATAATTTGAACAAACCGTACAAAAATTAAAATTTTCCTTTCCTAATTCCACCTGTAACAGACGACTTGCCGCTGGGTTGGATCTGACGACATCCAATCTTTCATTAAGAATCAACATCCCGTCCGATATATGCTCAAAAACGGTAATTAACTGCTCTTGCTCTGACCGAAGCTGTTTGCCTTGACGAAATATGATGGCAAAGAAAACGGTAGTTACAACTAAAACAAAAATAAATACGGAAAAAACAGACTTGAATGAAACATCGTGCATTCCAATGATTGCATAAAGGGACGCCACAATAATAAGGGAGGTAATGGATGTTAATACGCCATTGATAACCATAAATCGGATAAAGGTACGGGTTTTCCACTTCTGTTTAAATATCACGGTGAGTCCCCCTTTACTTTTTTGTAGATGTTTCGTATGAATTATCCATTACGATTCCCTTTATCATTGTAACGAAATTTTCGGTTATAAGATGTGAACTTTTTCACAAAATTAAGATGCTTTTTCACGATCTACAGAAGATACATTGTAGTCATCAGCAAATGCACCCTCAGGTTCCTCCAGAAAAAGAAGGGCAACGAGAAAACTTATGAATGCACCTGTTGCCAAGATAAAAAAGAATTGTTGAACAGATACCATAGTAAATAAGGTAAGATAAACAACTGCACCTACATTCCCATAAGCCCCTGCCATGCCAGCGACTTGACCGGTAATTCTCTTTTTAATCAAGGGGATCATGGCAAAAGTTGCTCCTTCAGCACCTTGAACAAACAAGGAGGTTGCAATCGTAATGCCAACGGCAAGAATGACTGGCCAAGTGGAATTTAAAAATCCCATCATCACAAAACCAATGCCTATCCCAATCATATACATCAACATGACCAAACGACGATTTTTCATTCTGTCAGAAAGCCAGCCCCCAAATGGTCTTGCAAACAAATTGACGAATGCAAAGGAAGCAGCAATTAGTCCCGCCGTGGTTGGCGTTAGTGAATAAGTTGTTTGAAAGAACGCTGGCAGCATGGATACAACAGCCAACTCTGCACCAAAATTTGCAAAGTAGGTAGCGTTAAGAACCGCTACATTTTTGAAACGATACTTATCATCTTCTGGTACTCCCTTGCGCAAAATGGGAACGTTCACCTTAATAATTTGTCCCACTTGATAGATGAAAAGCAGAAGAAGTAATGCGTAAATTATATTTAAGGCATTAGACGATATAAACCCTAAATTATTCAACCTCCAAGAAAGTAAGCCTAGGGCTCCAACTAAAGGAAACGTCCATAAGATGAGTTGAATCAAGTCACCCCATGTACTAACTTCCATTGCCGATATCTTTTTAGGTTTATGATAGACTTTTCCCTTGGGAGTATCTGTAACAGCAAAATAATAAATAATCCCATAGATAAAGCTGATTGCACCTGTAGCAGCAATGGCATAACGCCACCCATCATCACCACCAAACAAATTAAATGCCATCCACGGAAGAATGATAGCCGCAGCTGCTGATCCAAAGTTACCCCATCCGGCATAAAATCCCTCGGCAAATCCAACACTCTTCGGTGGAAACCATTCCGATACCATTCGAATACCAATAACAAAGCTAGCACCAATCGTACTTAAAAATAACCGCGACACTGCCAATTGAGTCCATGTATCTCCAAAAGCAAAGACGAATGTAGGAATGGACATTGATATTAATAATGTTGAAAAAACTATTCTCGGACCATATTTATCGAGCAACATTCCAATAATAACTCTAGCGGGTATGGTTAAAGCAACATTTAAAATTGCTAAAGCTTTCATATGGTCTGCCGTTAACCAACCACTCGTTTTCACCATGGTTGTAGCCAATGGGGCCATATTAAACCATGTAAAAAAAGAGATAAAGAATGCAATCCATGTTAGATGAAGAACCTTTATACGTGGAGAACGAAATTGAAATAGTTCTGCAGGTCTCATTTTCTGTCACCTCCAACTAACACTTAATTTCAGCATTTTTCCGTGCGTAATAGTACCATGTGACGATAAGGGATATGAAGTAATATGCGATAAGAATGTAAAGCGCTACATCGATAACGCCAAAATTGTCAATGGACCACCCAAACATTTTGGGTATAAAGAATGCGCCATAAGCCGCGATTGCAGAGGTAAATCCTAATACGGCTGCCGCTTCTTTCGATTCGAAAATAATCGGAATCATACGGAAAGTAGAGCCATTCGCAATTCCCGACGCAGCAAATAAGACCATAAACATAAGGAAGAAGCCAGTGAAGCTCTTCGTATCAGGATTAATGTAGTAAATCACTCCAAACGTTCCAATAATCATCACGATAATATCCCAAAATGTGACAATCGCCCCACCCAATTTATCTGAAATCCAGCCACCAACAGGACGGATTAGTGCCCCTACCAGTGGGCCCAAAAATGCAAATTGTAATGGATTGACTTCAGGAAATTGTGTCTTGATCAACAACGGAAAAGCGGCAGAAAATCCAATAAAAGAACCGAATGACATCACGTAAAGAATTGTCATCAAATACATGTGTTTTCGCTTAAAAATTACCAATTGTTCCGATACCGACGCCTTGGCGGTACGCAAGTTATTCATTCCAAAAAACGCCGCGATTAAGGTTAGTATAATGGGAATAACCCACACAAATGCAGCATTTTGTATCCATACTTCTTTGGTGACATCACCCTTCGTCCAAATTTGCGGGGCTCCTCCCAAAGCACCAAATATACCAACCGAAGTAACCAAAGGTATTACAAACTGCGCGACACTTACTCCTAAATTACCGAGACCAGCATTTAAACCGAGTGCGGTACCCTGTAATTTTTTGGGAAAGAAAAAACTTATATTGGACATGGAGGATGCGAAGTTCCCTCCACCAAATCCGGTAAGTGCTGCCAGAATGGCCATGGTTATAAAACTAGTGTTAGGATCCTGGACTGCTATTCCCAGACCGATTGAAGGAATTAATAATGTTGCCGTACTGATAATGGTCCAATTACGACCACCAAAGACAGGGACTACAAAGGAGTAAAAGATGCGTAATGTTGCACCGGTTAATCCCGGTAAAGCTGCAAGCGTAAACAACTGACTCGTACTAAAGTTAAAACCAATATTATTTAAATTTACAGCTACGGCTGACCAAATGAACCATGTAGAAAATGCCAGAAGCAATGCGGGTATGGATATCCATAAATTCCTGTAGGCTATTTTTTTTCCTTTTCTCTGCCAGAAGTCTTTATCTTCAATATTCCATTCTGTAATTAGTGCCACGTAAAATCCCTCCTAAATCATGTTTGGAAGATCATCTTTTATTTTACCCCTGCCAGTTTTTTAAATTCCGGCAGGGAAAAATCACTTTGAATTATCATCGTTCGTAAATAGCAAAAAATTCATCTTTGTTTGGAAGTAATCACCCTCGGATTGCGTCGGCGGTAAATGACATAGCTTCGCCATAGATACGTAATCGGCAGACTAAAGACATGGACTAACCTTGTAAACGGCCAAACGGCAAATAAACTGAGTGCTGAAATCACATGAATCTTAAAAGGCTGAGGAACTTCCGCCATAAATGAAGCATCGGGTTGCAACGTGAAGACTCCTCGTATCCATGGGCCAATGGTCGTCCGATAATCAAACTCCGATGAACCGACCGCATTTGTTGTGGTAGCCAGCATTCCGGTAACTATGGCAATCGCCACTAGGACAATAGCTGCCATATCTCCCATGCTCGTGGTTGAACGGATGCGCCTCATACTCAGCCTTCTAAACAACAAGATAAATACTCCTATGGCTGTGGCAAAACCGGCTAACCCACCAATCCCAACGGCTATGATGTGATATAATTCATCGGATACACCCAGTGATTGATAAAAGGAGATTGGAATGAGAAGTCCGGCGATATGCCCGAAGAATACAAAGACAATTCCCCAGTGAAATAGGATGCTTCCCCACTTTAGTATCCTTTTCTCCAACAGTTCACTTGATTTGGATGTCCACCCATATTGATCCGTATTAAACCGATAGATATGACCCACGATAAAAATCGTGATCACCACATAAGGATAGATTACCCATAAAAATTGATCTCCCCAGTTCATATGACACCTCCTGCTGCGGCAGCCTCTAAACCGACGCCTTTCATACCCTGAAGGGTTGCTTCAAGCACCAAGGAATAAGGATTTTCCAATCGGATCAATTCATCCCTTATTGTCTCTATTTGCCTGATATAGCGCCCCAATATCTGTTTTGCCGATTCAATGGGTGCTGCTGCGGCAAATTCCAGCATTAAGGGCAAGTAATCCGGAAGCTCATCATCGGACATCATCAATCCTGCCTTCTCATACTGCTGTTTTAATTCAAGCAACGCAGGCCCCCGTTCTCGCTCCTCTCCGAATTGTACATACGTGAGATATAAATTGGTTTTCTTAGAAAAATCAAAGGTTAGGACATACTTTTCATTCCATTCCTCTTCATCCGCCTGTTCCACCGCTTGTAAAAACTGATTGAAAGGTTTACAGATCTTTTCATCGCTGATATCCGCTAATTCGCGGCGGAAATCCTGCAAAGACTTCCGCCAATCCACATCTGGATACTGTAAAAGAGATGATGATAAGTGGCAAACGCGCTGAAAAATTTCGATTTCCATCATTTATACCCCCTGACCCAATACACCGCATGAGCCTGGTCCGCCAATGAAGTCAAGTCCACAGCTTCCCTGTTCACTTAACATATCCGCAACCAGTTCCCGATGGGCTGCCGGAATGACAAAGCGGTCGTTGTATTTGGCAATGGCCAATAGCCGATACATGGCTTCTACCGATTCTTCCGTCAAACCGCTTTCCTTTAACATTTCTTGGTTTGGCTTCTTTCCAAGGTTGACGGACCGCATGTAATTGCGCATGGCAGCCATTTTTTTCAATACCTTTCGAATCACATCCGTATCTCCGGCAGATAACAGATTGGCGAGGTATTCAATGGGAATTCTCATTTCATCGATCGCCGGAAATACATCATCGGGATTTGATTGGCTTCCTTTCCCTTCGAATAAGTTCATGATCGGACTTAATGGCGGCACATACCATACCATCGGAAGCGTTCTGTATTCAGGATGAAGGGGAAGAGCAATTTTCCACTCAATAGCCAATTTATAAATCGGTGATCTTCGCGCAGCTTCCAGCCAATCCTCGGGAATTCCGTCACGCCGTGCCTGTTCGATGACTTCTGGATCATTCGGGTCAAGGAAAACACTTAACTGGGATTCGTATAGGTCCTTTTCATCAGTAACAGAGGCCGCTTCTTCCACGCGGTCAGCGTCATATAATACCAATCCCAGATAACGAATCCGCCCGACACAGGTTTCCGAGCAAATGGTTGGCAATCCGGCTTCTATCCGCGGAAAACACAGGGTGCATTTTTCTGCCTTATTGGTTTGCCAGTTGAAATACACCTTTTTATAGGGACAGCTGGAAACGCACATGCGCCAACCGCGGCAGGCCTCCTGATCCACCAATACAATCCCGTCTTCTTCACGTTTATACATGGCTCCCGACGGGCAGGAAGAGACACATGACGGATTCAGGCAGTGCTCGCAGATACGCGGTAAGTACATCATAAATACCTGTTCAAAATCCATTCGAATGGACTCTTCCATTCCCTTCATGTCCGGATCTTGCATTCCGGTGACGTGGGCTCCTGCCAAATCATCTTCCCAGTTGGGTCCCCATTTCAAATCCATCGTTTCTCCGGTGATGGTTGATTTAGGACGGGCAACCGGCTGATAATTTTTTTCAGGACTATTGGTTAATTTTTCATAATCATAGGTCCAAGGTTCATAGTATTCGTCAATGGTTAGTTGATCCGGATTATAAAAGATGTTGGTCAATTTGCTTAGCCGATCTCCGGAACGCAACTCCAATTTCCCGTTTTTTAATACCCAACCGCCGCGATGCTTCTCTTGATTCTCCCATTCCTTCGGGTATCCGATGCCCGGCTTTGTTTCGACATTATTGAACCACATATACTCCGCGCCGGGACGATTGGTCCATGTGTTTTTACATGTCACGCTGCATGTATGGCACCCGATACATTTGTCCAGATTCATGACCATACCGACTTGTGCTTTAATCTTCAAGCCAATCCACCTCCCGCAACTTCCTGATAATCACATTTAAATCCCGTTGATTTCCAGTTGGGCCATAATAATTAAATCCATAGCTAAGCTGTGCATACCCTCCGATCATGTGGGTGGGCTTTACATGGATGCGGGTCGGACTGTTATGGGTTCCTCCCCGATTTTCGGTAAGGGAAGTTCCAGGAACATTGATATGCCTGTCTTGGGCATGATACATGAAGGCAATCCCCCGGGGCAGACGATGGGTCACCACCGCACGGGCCACCACAACCCCATTGCGGTTAAAACATTCAATCCAATCATTATCCTGGACATCCGCCTCTGCCGCGTCTTCTTTGTTCATCCAAATGGTTGGTCCTCCCCGGAAAAGAGTCAGCATCGGCAGTGAATCAAAATAAGTGCTGTGAATGGACCATTTGCTATGGGGAGTCAAATAGTTCAATGTTACCTCTTTTCCATCCACATCGGGACGATTCTTGGAAGGATGAAAAGGTGTATGCTTCAAAATCGGTTTATAGGTAGCCAAGCTTTCCCCGAATTCAAGCAGCAGTTCATGGTCCACGTAATATTGCTGACGCCCGGTTAAGGTTCGCCATGGGATCAGTCTTTCTACATTTGTCGTAAAGGGAGAGTATCGGCGCCCTCCTTTTTCCGATCCGCTGAACGCGGGAGAAGTTATCACCGTTTTGGGACGGCTGGTAATCTCGTCAAATGTAAAACATTCTTCCGCCCGTTCTTCAGCAAGATCCTTCAGTTCAAGGGATGTTTTTTGTTCAAGGGCCTCCCATGCCTTTACTGCCATTTTGCCGTTTGTCGTAGAGGAAAGGGTTAGTATCGCTTCCGCAACCTGCCGGTCTGAAGCAATATCGGGACAGCCCCGGGTAATTCCCTGCTTATGAACAGTACCCAAGGTCTTCTTTAGCTTGTTGTACTCCTCTTCAGCTGACCAGTTGATCCCTTTCGTACCGAAGGGCTTTTCCTTTACAAAGGGTCCAAGGGCGATCATTTTTTCATATACAGCGGCATAATCCCGTTCAACCACATGGATTCGCGGCATCGTTTTCCCTGGAACCGGGTCAATTTCTCCTTTGCTCCAATCCTTGATTTTCCCAAAGGGTTGAGCCAGCTCATCTGGAGAGTCGTGGAGCAGTGGTGTAGTGACAATATCATGCAGCGGTTTTTCAAACTGATCCTTGGCCATTTCCGAGAATGCACGGGCCAATTCCTTGAATGCTTCCCAATCGGAACGGGTTTCCCATTGGGGACCAACTGCCGGATTAAACGGATGTATAAAAGGATGCATATCGGTGCTGCTTAGATCACTTTTTTCATACCAAGTTGCTGCAGGGAGTACGATATCCGAGTACAGGGCTGTTCCGGCCATGCGAAAATCCAGATTAACCATCAAATCCAGCTTTCCTTCCGGCGCTTCCTCATGCCATGCGATTTCTTCCGGCCTTAAGCTTGCTTCATCATCGTTCATCAATCCATGGGAGGTTCCCAGCAAATGTTTCAGAAAATATTCATGGCCTTTCCCGGAGCTGGATATTAGATTGGCCCGCCAGACAAACATGACCCGCGGAAAGTTGTTTGGGTGGTCTGGATCCTCAACAGAAAAGTGCAATTTCCTCTTTTTTAATTCTGCTGCTACAAAGTTAGCAATTTCCTCCGGGGTTTTAGCTCCAGCCTTTTTCGCATCTTCATATAATGCGAGAGAATTGCGATCAAATTGCGGGTAAGAAGGTAGCCATCCCAGCCGTGCAGCCATCACATTATAATCGGCGTAATGCTGATACTTTGGTTTCTCCGCCAGGGGTGAAATCAATTCTCCGACGGGGGTCTCCTCATAACGCCATTGATCAGTGGCAAAGTAGAAAAAGGATGTGCCGTTTTGCAACCGGGGAGGCAGTGTCCAGTCCCGGGCAAAAGCCACGGTTTGCCAGCCTTCAGCGGGACGAAGCTTTTCCTGCCCCACATAATGGGCCCATCCTCCACCATTGACTCCCTGGGAGCCAGTTAAGAGGACCAGATTCAAAATGGCCCGGTAAATTAAATCGGAGTTATACCAGTGATTGATTCCTGCTCCCATTACAATCATGGAACGTCCCTTGGTATCTACGGCATTCTGGGCAAATTCACGGGCAATCTGAATCGCCAAATGACGGTCAACCCCTGTAATCCCTTCCTGCCAAGCAGGGGTAAAGGGCTGAATTTCATCATAGCTGGCAGCCAATCCGTCACCCAGTCCCCGATCTATTCCGTAATTGGCAAGCATTAAATCATAAACCGTTGTCAGATAAACAGGTTGTCCATTTTGCATGATTCGTTTTACTGGAACAGCACGGTTCATGATCTTTCGCCCATTCTCATCGAAGTAAGGCAGTTGGACTTGAACGATCTCGTCCTCAATTCCTAATAAGGTTAAGCGAGGCTGAATATCCTGCCCGGTTTCTATATCCTGCATTTTAAGATTCCATTTGCCGTTTTCTCCCCATCGGGATCCGATGCTTCCCTGTGGGATGGCAAAATCATTCGTTGATTCATCATATACAACCGTTTTCCATTCCCCATTGTTCATCTCTTTGCCCAGGTCACTGGCAAGAAGGAACCGGTCAGCCTTATACTCGCCATTCTCTTCCTGAAGGGTAATTAAAAATGGAAAATCGGTATATTTTTTTGCATAGTCAACGAAATATTCCGTTTCCTTTTCCACATAAAACTCTTTAAGTATTACATGGGCCATTGCCATGGCTAAGGCCCCATCAGTTCCCGGCTTGACGGACATCCAATTGTCAGCAAACTTGACAAATTCGGCATAGTCGGGACTAATGGAAACGACCTTGGTGCCGCGATACCGTGCCTCCGTCATAAAATGGGCATCCGGTGTTCGGGTCATTGGAAGATTGGACCCCCAAACCAGCATATAACCTGAATTAAACCAATCGCTGCTCTCGGGCACATCGGTCTGATCCCCCCACATTTGCGGTGATGCGGGAGGAAGATCCGCATACCAATCGTAGAAACTTAACAACGGAGAACCCAGCAGTGAAAGGAACCGGGAACCGGCTGCGTAGCTCACCATGGACATGGCAGGAATGGGTGAAAATCCAAAAACCCGGTCAGGTCCGTATTTTTTAATGGTGTAAATTAATGATGCCGAAATGATCCGTGACACTTCATCCCAGGAAGCCCGGACGAATCCGCCTTTCCCCCTGGCTGATTTATACTTCTTCGTTTTTTCCGGATCTTCCACAATTTGCGCCCACGCCTGAACGGGATCGCCGGTCTGTTTAAAGGCTTCACGCCACATGTTAAGCAATACTCCCCGTATATAGGGATATTTGACTCTCAATGGACTGTAAATATACCATGAAAAGCTTGCCCCTCTTGGACAACCACGGGGTTCAAATTCCGGCAGATCCGGTCCTGTAGACGGATAATCCGTTTGCTGGTTTTCCCAGGTGACGATCCCATCTTTTACAAAAATTTTCCAACTGCAGGATCCGGTACAGTTTACGCCATGGGTGGAGCGAACCACTTTGTCATGCTGCCAGCGCCTACGGTACACGTCCTCCCACTCACGCCCATACGGCGATACTTCGCTCCAGTTGTTAGAGTATTTTTCTCTTGAAGTAAAATACCGAAGTTTATTAAATAAAGGTGACTTCTTCTTTCCCATTTTCTTCTCCCCTTTCTAATCCCAGGTTTCAGTTTCCATTTCTATGGAAATTCCAAGGTTGATTGTCTAACAGTAATCCAATGGAGAAATTCATGAGTAACCTGAACTCATTGGGCTCATTGTACATTTCCACATTTCCCTTTAACGATCCAACCTTTTCTATCAGGTGAGCAAATGTCTGATAGGGGGAATCAATTCTTCTGTTTACCTTCACTTCAAAAACCATTTGCTGCTCTTTTTGCCGTTCGATACTGATGACGATTTGATCCCTTGATTCTGTAATCAGGCGGTCAAGCAGATTTTTAAACAAACCGATAAATTGTAATTGATACCTTTCAGAAATGTGGGCAACCCGTTGGTCCAACAACTCAATGGTCACTTGATTCACTCTCGTTTTCATTTCCTGTAACAAAAATGAGACAAGTGGTGAATCACTTTTATGGGACTTGGGTTCCTCAAAACTAACCGATGATTGCAGCTTAGAGTAAAATTCTGTAATGGACATTGCCGCCTCGTTTATGGCAGCTAAATGCTTCTCGCTAAATATCCGCTTTGTCCGCTGTCCGACAAGGAGTACTCCGAACAGGAACGAATCTGTTCCTACAGGAACGGCAACGGCAGACTTTAATTTTTCTACCCATAAAATCGGATACTCCAATGGGTTTTCCGGTACATCCTCCGGATAGGAGGGAATCACCATTGGTCTTTTGGTTTGCAGGACGGTACCTGCCACCCCTTTTCCTACGCGAATGGCAATGCTGAGATATCGGTCACTTAATGCTCCATAGGCTAAACGCCATCGAATCTCAACATTGACCGGGTCAAACAGAGCCAACGCAACAAAATCAATTTCTATCTTACGGGACAGGTTCTCAAGCTCCATCCGTATGGTCTGTTGCATATCAGGCAGCATAGACTCACCCCCTTCATCTGTGATTCCTCTATGATTCCATTGTAAATAACCCCCCATAAACAAAAACAGAGGGGGAATCCCCCAAACCTATGGAGGGGATTCCCCCTATCTGCTTAAACTCTATATTTTCTCTACTCATTTCACTGCATTCATTTATATATATGAACATTTAGATAATAATAAATTCCTGATTATATGAGTTTTCCATGATTTTATATGAAGATTGCCTGAATTTATATAAATTGGTCCATATTCCCTTTTATTTTATGGTATATTTTTGGCAATAACTCGGAATTAACATGCGATCCTGATTTCAAAGAAGTATGACATGCGTTTTCAAAAAAATTTAATTCTGAAAAGCTCAAATAATAGACTGGTCTTTTGCGAAGATTTTTTTATCCTCTTTCAGAGATCGTATTCGTTTTTGTAAATCGTATAAGATCTGATTTCCCATGTAGACGTATCTTTGTCCAGTATTTTCAAAGATTTATTGGAAATTAAGAGAAAGAATCTATCTTGAAATCACTGCTAGTGGCAAAGAGCCGATCGTATGTTTCGACATTCAAATAGGAAATAAATAGGAATCCGACTAGTTTTCTAGATACATATAACTTGAGGTCTTCTGGTTAAATCGTTATTTAAAGGTGATTCAATTGGTAATTAAAAGTAAAAGGCTTATCTTAATTATAATTATAGCGATTATAATGTTCGGTATTTTTTTATATTGGTTGGGTTATTTCACGCCAAATTTATATAAATCACCGATAGAGATTGAACAAATTCCTAAAGTATTAAATTTGACTAACCCACCATCTATCCCTAATAACTGGGTTGTTCAATCTGTAGAAAAATATGATGATGGTTTTTTAAGTCCAATAATAACAATTTATTACAACAATAATATTTCCCTGACTTTATCAGAAGGTAAAATAGTACTCCCAAATAAAGACAAGAAATTAATTTTAATTGGAAATAAAACTGTAACGGTTTATAAAGATGGTGGGCAGGTTTACTACGTGGTAAAGCATAATAAAATATTCTACTTTTTTAGATTTGAAAGAATAAATCAAAATGTCGTTGAAAAGTTTATTGAAACATTGGGGTGATAATCTTGATTATAAGGTACAAAATCATTATAAAAACTGTTCTTTTTACCCTCTTTTTATTGTCTTGTATATCAGGTATTACATAATCTCCTCAAACGTTCGAGACTAATGCTTTCCGTTTGGAGCACACCATCCAAACGGGTTGGTCTATCGAATCAAGCTAACAGTTACATCTCATACTATTAACGACTATTCTTCTTATGGATAGACGTTAAACACATTGTTAAAGGAAGTGTAAAGCATGGAATTTTCATCAAGTACTTTTTCATTAAGTACCGCAGTCATGCAAATATTATTAGTGTTTTTACCTACAGTAGTTATGATTATTTTTATATTTAGGTTTATTAAAAGGAAGAATCGAAATAAGTAAATTTATATTAAAGTTTCCATCACTTCGGCCAATTGTTCTGCCTGATACTTCCTGTTATAAATGTTAATGTCTTTTTTAAATGATCTTTCAGTTTCGCCATAACCATTTCCGTTTACCCATAGTTGATACATCCTTAGATATGCCTGCTTGATTTCCTTCTGGGAAAAGGGATTCACCACTTCACCAAGTCCATATTCCCTAATGATTCGTTCTGACTCGCCCGGTACGGTTAGGGCCAATATTGGATTTCCAATGGCCATGTATTCAAACAGCTTCCCTGGAATATAATCCCCGGAGCCGGGAGCCGTATCTCCTATCAGGAGTAACAGGTTGGAGCCCTTTAACAGGGACAATACTTCGTGGTGGGGCAGATGTCCCAATACCTCCACGACGTCTTCCAAACCGAGCTGCTTTACACAGTCATAATTTTCTGAGTAACCCGGATAATCAAACACCCCGGCAAACTTACATGAGAGATGCTTCCGGTCAACCAATCCTTCCTGAATCAGCTCATAGACAGCCTCCAGGAAAAGCCTTGGATTCCTTTCCTTGTAGAAAATACCGGCATATGAAGCCGTAAAAAGTCCCCTTGTATCTATTGGAGTAATCTTGTCATAATCTTCGGGATCAAATCCGTTGTAAATCACCTGCAAATTCTTGATGCCCGGATGTTTTTTCTTGAAATTCCGGGCAAAGGACGGGGTTACGGTGAGAACAACATCGGATGTATTCATGACCCGTCTTTCCATCGTTTCCTCTATCCATTTCTTCCAGGGAATATCGGATTGATGCATATTTTGAGTCCAAGGATCGCGGAAATCGGCTATCCATGGCTTACCTGTCTTGTTTTTAAGGGCCAAGCCCACCAAATGATTGGTATAAGGTCCTGAAGTAGAGAAGATGACATCAATATCATGGGAATAAATCACATCTAATCCTTTTTTTACGGCATCAGAGTACCAAAGGATTTGATCGTCGGGGATAAGCAATCCCTCTTTGGCCTTTTTTAAATACGGTTTTGCGATCCTGATGAATTCCTTCTTCCAACCTTTATTTGAACCAGGATGTTTATTTGAAGATAATTGACGATCTTGTGAGGAGACAAAATCTGCTTTCCCTCCGGGTATGTTAGACCCTTTTCCTACTCCCCTTTCCGATGCCCGATGAACCATCGTTCCTTCAGGAAGCTGCTGAAGCAGACTGTGATCCAAGGAGACATGGGCAGGAGAATCAACGGTTAACACATGGACCTGCCAACCATACTGCGGCAGGTATTTGGCCATTTTTAAAGCCCGTTGAACTCCCCCACCACCAATGGGGGGAAAGAGATAGGAAATCATCAAAACTTTTCTCGGATTACTCATGGAATTATTCCTTCCCTGTGTGAAATCAATTATTTTTTGCGTTATTTCCTTTGTAACAAGCTAGATTCGGATTAATATCATATCCTTATCCAATGAACGTGGGATTTGGTTTTTTCCATCAAGAATGACTGGTTTTGAAGACATTTTATCAATCACTTGTCTTTTCCAATCGACATATTTAAATTCTTCCTGCATGGTCAGCAAGAAAAGGGCTTTGGCATCGGCAACGGCTTCCTCCAATGAGTTTACCTTATAAGGGTAGCTTTCTGGCACTCCCGGGTCATAGGCAAAAACATGGGCACCCTCCTCCAGCAGCAGTGAAACCAATTGGTGAGGAGGGCTGATCCGGTCATCATTGGAATAATCCTTCATAGCCAGACCCAGGACAGCTACTTTTAAACCTTTTAGAGACCTCCCCTGTTTTTCCAATGAATCCTTCACCATCTGAACAAGGGCATAGGGAACGCTGTCATTGATCTGGCGAGCCTTCTCCAATAGAGATATATCCACTTGAAGTTCCTTAGCTTTAGGCTGTAAATAGTATAAGGCATTGGGAAGACAGTACCCTCCAACACCTGGACCAGGGGTTAAGAGATTGACTCTCTTATGGGTATTGGCAATTCGAATTAACTCAAATGTGTCGATTCCCAGCTTTTCGGCAAATCGGGCAAACTGCTGGACCATGGCAATATTCACATCTCTCTGGATGTTTTCGATCACCTTTGCCGTTTCCACCACTTTAATATCTGTGACATGAATGTCCGCCTTCGTGACAAAGGAAAGCAGGCTTTTTGCCCTTTCTGCACTTTCCTCATTCACTCCGCCGAGGGCTAAAGGCATGTGAATAAACTCTTCGAATGCCCTTCCTTCTGCAATTCGCTCTGAGCAATAGGCGAGATAAAAGTCTGTTCCAGCTTTCAATCCGCTCTTTTCCAAAATGGGCAGTACAAGTTCTTCTGTTGTCCCGGGAACAACAGTGCTGCGGAGAATGATCGTATCTCCTTTCTTCAACACCTTTGATAAAGAAAGGCAAGATTCTTCCAAATATGAAGTGTCCGGGATTTCCTGTCTAACCGGAATTCCAACGGTTATCACATAGTTGTCCACCTGGCTCGCAGCCTCTTCATAACAGGTTGTCGCGTAAAAAGTTTTCGCTTCCAACTGCTCCCGTAATATATCTGAAATACTTTTCCCCTGATAGTACTCCATATGATGGGTTATGCCTTTGTTTATATTTCCAACATGCTCCTTTAACACATCAATCCCAATCACTTTGGCACCATTCATGGCATAGCTTAATGACAAAGGCAATCCAATGAAACCTAATCCAATCACTGCTAAGCGGGGTTTATCAACCAATCCAATCTCCTCCAGACCTTAACTCAACAAGATAATTTTTATTCCTTCATTAAATATAAAACAGCCAGTAAATGATCCCTCCCAAGAGGAATATCCCGGCAACGGCATATAACACTTTCCATAATAGGTTCATCATTATTCTTCCTTCCAAAACATCATCTATCTTTCAAGAAGTCATCTTCCCTATTTTACATCAAATCTAGTAGTATCTCCATGCCTTTTCATACATGGGGACAAGAATGGAATGGTCAATCGTATTGATATCCAGCCCGCCTGGATTGTCTTCATCTTTGCCAAAAACAAATAAGGACGGAATCACCTTTTGTGTCAAATAGCGAAGGGGAATCTCCGGCAATTGAATGTTCGAAGTATCAAGGTTTTCCCTTGCCCCGATGACAAATCCCCAATCACCAAAAGAAGGAATATCCACATGATAGTTGAGCACATTAAATCCGGCGCTTTTCACGGTTTCGCTAATCGTCCAATACACATCCCTTGCAAACAAAGGACTGGTGGCTTGAACCACCAGAATTCCTCCCGGCATTAACCTTTTACCGATCAGGCTGTAAAATTCCCTCGTATATAGCTTGTTTAAGCTTTCATTATTGGGATCAGGAAGGTCGCCAATCACCACATCATACATTTCATCGGTTTGAAGGAGAAATTGAAATGCATCGGAGAAAACCAGTTTTACCCGTTGGTTATCCAAACTGCCCTGATTCACTTCGGTTAGCAAAGGAGACGTGCGAGAAAAATTAACCATCATCTCGTCCAGATCCACAAGGGTGATCTCTTTAATTTCCGGATATTTGAGGAGTTCCCTTGCCACCAAACCATCCCCTCCGCCAAGGATGAGCACTTTTGCTTTATTCCTGGCAAGAGATAAGGGAACATGAACCAGGGATTCGTGATATCGGTACTCGTCAGAAGTGGAGAACTGCAGATTCCCATCAATAAATAACCGGATATCATCCATCTCCCTTGTGACCACAATCCGCTGATAGGGAGTGTCAAGGGTCTCCACAATCTGGGCTTTATACAGTTTTTGTTCAAAGGAAAAAGCCGCTTCCTGTCCAAATAAAATTCCGCCGACCATAATAAACAGCAGGATAATCGCTATCCCCCGCAGCAATCTCCACCGTCTAATTTCTTTTCTAAATACAAACAGCATCCATACTCCAGCCAAAAGATTGATCAAGGCAACAACAAAGGCTGTTTTCACCAAACCAAGGGAAGGGCGAAGCAAAATTACGAAAAGAATGGCTCCAATAAGACTTCCCGCATAATCGGAAAAAAGAACCCTAGCTGCACTTCGGTTCAGCTGGGTTCCGATCTCCGTCGCCTTTCTGATTAGAATAGGCAGTTCCAAACCGGTCAGGGCTCCAATCACTACGGTTACTCCATAGAGAAACAGGGCCTCTACCCCCGACCCAATAAAAGCCATCACACCAAATAGAAACAGAATAGAAGTCCCGCCAATCAGGGCAATGGCAAATTCAATCCAGACAAATGCAGCCATTAACTGCTTCAATATTCGCTCACTCAGGCTTGCCCCAATGCCCATTCCCGTTAAAAACAGGCCGATGGTAATGGTGTATTGCTTTACTCCATCCCCCAATATATAACTACCGGCAGCACCAAACAACACTTCAAAAATGATACCGCAGATGGAAACAATTCCGCTGGCCCAATATATTTTTTTCGTGAGGTTATCCTTATATTCTTCTTGTTTGTCTACATTGTGCTCCATCATGTTAACCTCTTTCACCATAATAACCTCATTTTTTAGAAGTGGAACTAAAGATTCACACGTCCGCAAGTCAAGTTTGTCAAAGAAGTGATTAAAGTCCGCCGTTAAGTAATGCTTGCTCCTACTACATAAGACAATCCGATGGAAATAATCATGGATAAAAGTCCAACGGCCCTGTTGTCCTTCCCTATCTCTTCATCAATTTTGAAACGGGGGGTCATGAATTCAAAAATAAAATAGCCAATTAAGAGGAGAATAAATCCAACGCCACTCCATATCAAGGACTGGGCAATCGTATCATTAGAGGTAATAGCAAATCGAAAAATATTGGAAATCCCGAATATTTTTCCCCCGGTCGCCATGGCAACGGCAAGATTTCCTTTCTTGATTTCCTCCCAGTCTTTGTATTTCGTAACCATTTCAAAAATGGCCAAAAAAACAATGATGGCCAATACAGCCACTGCATAATAGGCAATCGTTTCGATGTAAGGATTACTCCAACTCAATGCATTCACCTCTTATTCCTTTTTACTTGTTTACTTTGCACGAAAGGCTACTTTCCAACTCCGGGACCACCGCCACGGGGACTCTGACCTGTTGCTGATCCGTAACGGAGGGAACCCTCCCTTCCTGCATACTTGGTATACCCTCCAGGCCCTGCATAGCCTTTATATCCGCCCTTGTATTTCGCTTTATTTAATTTCCATCCAATATCAAACAAATCATCAACGATACTCGCAATTAAATAGGCTTCCAGCAAATCGAAGTCATAATTATTCCGTACAAATTCCTGGTTTGCTACTTCAATCAACGTATCCTGGGGATTTTCCGGGTCTCTCATCAAAGAGACCAATTGATTCTGATAAACCAAGAACATCCTTTCTTCATTTTCTGCAGAGGTTTCTACAGGAGGAAACGATGAAGCTATTTGCTTGGCCACCTCTGTGACACCCTGGTTTGTTGCACGGTATACCTTAGCTGCCGTACCAAAATCTCCTTGGACTACATTTTCAAAAGGATATTGTCCTGCGATTTGTGACGCTGCATCACCGCACCCTGCCAAAAACAGGGTGGTGATGAGCAATAAGGCGAGAATAGATTTCCACCGTTTAATCTTCATCACCACCTATTCAGGTGTTATTCAAATTGATCTACTCTTCTTTTTTGTTCGCCAACTGTGCCTTTAGCGCGGCAAGCTCAGCGTCCACATCATTCTTTCCCAATGACTCCAGTTCATCATCTAAAGAACGATTGGCTTTGCGAAGGTCTTTACTGGCCTCTGCCTCAGCCTCCATTTGAAGAACTTTTTCGTTCATTCTCTCGAAGCCCTTAGCAGCATTTTCCGTTCCAATACCGCTCATAGCTTGGTTAATTTGTTTTTGCGCTTTGGCCGCTTCAGCCCTGGCAATGAGGGTATCCTTCTTGTTTTTCATTTTGACAAATTCATCTTTCATCTCTTGAAGTTGCTTCCGCAACTGATCGGCATTGGATTTGGCATTGTCGTATTGAAGTTTAAATTCGTCGGCTCGCTCCTGGTGTTCCTTTTTATCCGCTAATGCACGACGCGCCAAATCTTCATTGCCTGCTTCCAATGCTTTTACCGCCTGTTCTTGCCGTTTCTGCACCATTTCCATAGCTTCTTCATACTGCTGCTTAAATTTCTTCTCAATGGCAATCTGCTTGGCAACAGAAACTTCAGCATCGGCAATATCCTGTTCCATATCCCGCAAAAATTGATTCAGCATTTTTACCGGATCTTCCGCTTTATCCAATAAATCGTTGATGGTAGCTGTCGTCAGATCCCTTAATCTTTTAAAAATACCCATTTTGATATTCCTCCCTTAAGATCCGTATTTATAACAAAAATTTATATTCTACTAGCTTCCGGCAATAATTTTCAGTTCATTCTCTCCAATGGAATAGCCTTTGCTTAACTCTAAATCACCTCCCCATTTTTCTACGGAAAGGTATTCTTCATCTTCCGATTCAAAATCCCAATATTCTACTTTCTGGCCAACAACCGCTCCTGCACGGCCTGAAACATGGGTAATGGTGGCAAGCCCATGCTCCTCCATATAATAAGTCGTTCCATCAATGGTTAACTTCTGGGGTATGGAAGGACCCACTGAAGTTGTCACCCGTTCATAGATTCCAATCTCCAATTCATCATCCAATTCGGCAGCAAGCCATATTGACCTGCTCTCACCTTTCAGATTATAGGCATGCCATTCATATCCCGAGTCATTGTAAGTAATTTTACCCACCACAATGTAATCTTCTAAGTCATAGGTGACAATATCATTCACCTGAAGATTTAATACATTCCGCTGTATCGGACGATCATTCTCTTCTTTTTTCTTTTTGAACAGAAAATCAAACAATCCCATCCGCCCACCTCCTTTTTTCAGCTAAAGGATATCCATGTTTCTCATTATTCGTATACGAAGCAAGGATTATTGGGTTTCAAATGAAGTAAAAAATTTATGAAATTTTTTTCTGACACTCGTGCATTTAATCAAGAGTGGTTTAATTGAACTTGACGACTGTAACCCCACTTCCTCCTTCCCCGTGAACACCAAGGCGAAATTCTTTTACTTGGGGATGTTTCTTCAAATATTCCTGAATTCCTTTTCTGAGGGCTCCGGTTCCTTTTCCATGAATGATGGATACCTGATTCAAGCCTGAGATAACCGCATCATCTAGATATTTATCGATGGAATGGATCGCATCTTCTATCGTATCCCCTCGAATATCCAATTCAGGACGGATATGTTCCCGATTCCCTTTTATTGTGGCAAGAAGATTTCTTTCCGGTTTTTTTTCGGTTGAAACGGGTCCAACATCGGCTTTGTTTACTTTCATTTTCATCAGTCCGATTTGAACTAGAATTTCATCCGAACTTATTTCCTCCAGAATTTGACCTCTTTGATTTAGTGAATATACCATCACGTCATCTCCAGGAAGCAAATTATTTTTCACCTCGGCCCCTTTTCTCTGGTGAACAGGTTCCTTTTTAAAGCGGGGGAGGGCAGCCTCCAATCTTTTCTTCGCTTCAATCAACCGATGCTCTTTGATGCTGGTTTGTTCCTCCAGCGCCATCTTCCGCAGCTGTGCGATTACCTCTTCTGCCTCTTTTCTGGCTTTCGCCACCGCTTGGGCTGCTTCCTTCTCGGCATTCGTCAGAATCCGATTTTTCTCTTTCTCTAGCTCCTGCCGCTCTTTTTCCAGCTGATTACGCATATTCTCCAATTCTTTTCGGAGACCTTCCGCCTTTTCCCTTTCGCGTTCTGCAGTCATCCGATTCTCTTCCAGGGATACGATCATTTTTTCAACTGACATTTCCTCCTGGGACATTTGTTTTTTCGCCAAGTCAATGATCTCCCGGTTTAAACCCAATCTTTCGGCAATGGCAAAGGCATTGCTGCGTCCCGGAACTCCCACAAGAAGCCGATAAGTAGGACTTAAGGTGGCCACATCAAATTCTACGCTGGCATTGATAACCTGTTTCCGATTATATGCGTATGCCTTCAGTTCACTGTAATGGGTGGTGGCAACCACTTTAGCTCCTCTCTGAATGATGTGATCCAATATGGCGATGGCCAGGGCAGCCCCTTCGCTGGGATCTGTCCCTGCTCCTAATTCATCCAGTAAAATTAAACTGTTTTCATCCATCGATTGAATAATTTTAATGATGTTTGTCAGGTGGCTGGAAAAGGTACTTAAACTTTGTTCAATGCTTTGTTCATCTCCAATGTCAGCATGAATCTGTGAAAAAACCGAAATTTCACTTCCTTCTTCAGACGGGATTTGAAGCCCCGACATGGCCATCAGCGTAAGAAGCCCAATGGTTTTTAAGGAAACGGTTTTTCCCCCTGTGTTGGGTCCGGTTACCACCATCGCCGTAAAATGATCTCCCAGTTCCACATCAATAGGGACCACAGTCTCTGGTGAAAGAAGGGGATGGCGTGCCTTTTTCAAGCGGATTTTCCCCTTTTCATTTAACAAAGGCTGAGTTCCTTTTATGCTCTCACCATAAAATGCCTTGGCAAAGATAAAATCTATCCTTGCCAGGGATTCTACGTTAACTATTAAAGGATCCGCATGGTTGGCCACCTGTCCGCTAAGATGAAGCAGAACTTTCTCCACTTCCCTTTGCTCTCTGGCAAACAACTCCCTCAACCTGTTATTTAATGAAACGACTGCTTCAGGCTCAATAAACAGAGTGGCTCCAGAGGCCGACTGGTCATGTATAATTCCCCCGAAGCTTCCTCTGTACTCCTGTTTGACGGGAAGGACATAGCGGTCATTACGTATGGTGATGATTCCTTCCTGCAGCATTTTCTGATAAGAAGAAGTGCGAAGAATTCTTTCCAACCTTTCCCTCACCTGTGACTCCGTTTGCCTGATTTCATTCCTGATTTGGCGCAATTGAGAACTGGCACCATCCATCACTTCTCCATGATCATCAATGGATTGGGTGATTTCATCCTCCAACGGCCGGAGTCTTTCAATACTTTGAGCCAAACCGTTAAGGATAGGAAGAGATTCATCCTCTTCCGCCAGTTGAAGAATAAACTGCTTTACCCGTCCTCCGGCAGAGAGCACACCGGAAATATCCAGTAGTTCCTGGGGTGACAACATTCCTCCAATTCGGCTTCTTTGGATGGCTTTTCGAATATCGCGAATTCCCCCAAGGGGAACACTTCCTTTTAGACGAAGAACAATGGATCCTTCTCTTGTTTCCTGCTGGGCCAATTCCACTTCCTCTATGCTGATCATAGGTGTCAAAGCGTCAACCATCTCTTTGCCAAGGGTTGAGGTAGCTTTTTCCCTTACTTTTTCTTTGACCTTGTCAAATTCTAATATATGCAGCACACGGCGCGTAATCATAGGTTCCTCCAATATCATGCTTTCTCCATGATCTTCCTCGATCACCACCCATTATATCACTATTCCCATTAAGATTACATAAAAGACAAATGGATTGGAAAATATATAGATGCATTCAAAATATCAACAATGATGAATGAGAGGATGAGAAATATGACCTTTTTAACACATGTAATTCGTTTTGCTGTAGCCGCCATCGTGCTTTTACTTATCGGATATATTGTTCCCGGGTTCAGCATCTTTGGTTTTTGGAGTGCGGTGTTTGCCGCTCTTGTCATAGCTGCCCTTGGCTGGGTGGCCGAATACTTTTTTGGCGATCGCATTTCTCCTTATGGTAGAGGAATCGTTGGTTTTTTGGTGAGTGCGGTAATCATTTATGTAGCCCAATTTTTTGTGGGAAGTATGAGGACCACCTTCCTGGGAGCATTATTGGCTGCCTTGGCAATTGGTATCGTTGACCTGTTTGTCCCTGTACGACCCATATTCGCCACCGGGGAGAATAGGGGAGGAGGAAGGGTTGGAGGAAACGAACGACCGAGGCAGAATTGAAGGAAAGAAGAATGATTAGCAACGGAAAGAACAATGAATACATCGATAGGCCATCCACTTTCAAGTGATGGCCTGTTTACTTTCTCTTCTCACGATATAACATCATTTTCATATGCTGAATTTCATGGTTTAATTTTCCCAGCTGCTTGTTAATCTCAACCATTTGGGAATAGGTCGTCGACGGATCCCTTAATTTCTCGATTAACTCTTCCTTTAATGTCCTTAAAAATGCAATCCTTGTAAGATCAGACATACCACTTCACTTCCTCTCACTGTATTTTTGTTAATATACAGGATTTTGAGGAAGAACACAAGATTAAACGTTAAGTTTTATAACATAAATTAAGCGTTTTCATCCCATTTATTCAGGTGTATGCTTATTCTTTCGCTTTATTTTATTTTTTATGTTAGTTTTTATTACATAACAATCATGAACATCATTAATTTAATAAAAAAGTCCTCTGTACAGTTCTACAGAGGACTTTGTTTTGTCTCAAATCTATTTTCTATTGTACATTCACCAATTTCTCATATGAGGCAACAAATTGTTCAAACCTTCTCGGTCCTATGATATGCTCCCTGACGATTCCGTTTGAATCAATGAAAAATGTTTCGGGCTGGCCGACAATTCCATATGGTTTGGCCAATGAATCATTGACATCCATCACATAGGTGGATGTGGACCCATATTCCTTGATGAAATTCTGCACCAATATCTTGGGTTCCGCCCGATCAATAATCAATATTTTAATCTTGTCCCCATAGGCTTCCTCAAATTTTTGGATTTCGGGGGCCTCCTCTTTACATGGGGGGCACCAGGTGGCAAAGAAGTTGATCATCACCGGTTTTTCCAGATAATCCGAAAGGCGGACAGGATTATCATTCACATCCAGCAGTTCAAAGTCAGGGGCCTTTTCCCCAATTTGGACTGCCGTATTGGTCGCCGCCAATTTAACCGCCGAAATGATGAAAAACACCAACAATCCCCCTAATATAATTCCCCACAACCATCGCCACTTCATTTTTCGATCACCCACTATTGATTCCTATCGCCCAGTCTCTCTTTCAACCGCAATAATTCTCCCTCTACCTTTTTGGTTCGTGAAATCAGGGTGAATACATACCCCAAAATACCCAGCCAAACCACTGCTGTTCCAAGGGCTAAAAATGCCATATTGATCCCTCCAGTTTATAGTCAGAACTAAAGAATTCACACGTCTGCTTGTCGAGTTTAACCATCGGTCAAACTTAACTTCCGCTTCCCTTCATCAATGATTCCCCTTGCCGTTTCAATCCGATAGCGGAAAAACAGCAACAGAAGGTAGATCGTCAAAAAAGTAAAGGCACTAAAGAAAAGGGTAATTGCCATCTCCAGCGTCATGTTAATTCCCCGATCGGTGATGACCTGGGGATGAATGGACCTCCACCAGGTGACAGACAGATGGACAATGGGAACATCAATAAACCCGATGATTCCAAACAGGGCAGCCATCCTCTTGCCCCTTTCATCCTGTAGACTGGTCTTCCTTAATACCAAATATCCCACGTAAATAAACCATAGGATCAAAGTCGTAGTTAACCGGGGATCCCAAGTCCACCAGGTATTCCAAACGGGTCTGGCCCAGATGGGTCCTGTAATTAATACCAACGTGGTAAAAAATACCCCGATTTCTGCGGAAGCCAATGCCAAACGGTCAAATCGGTCAGACCGCTTCCACAAATATAATATCCCGCAAATAAAAACGACAAAAAATGAAATGAAAGCGACCCAAGCACTGGATACATGAAAGTACATCAGCCGTTGGATATCACCCATAAATTTTTCCGTTGGAGCGTAGAAAAAAACCATATAAATATCTGCCAATACAAGAACGGCCACCAAAGCGACAAATATGCGCATCCACGAATATTTCAACAGCTAAACCTCCTTTACCAAAGATAACAAAAGGGTGGGCAGTACCGTAAAAATGATGGTAAAGCCGACAATCAGGCCAAACCATAGCCAAGGAAAGGATTCCCCCCCAAAAAAGAGATACTTGGACATCTGAATCACTCCAATTAGCAGGGGAATCAGAACGGGAATTTCCAATAGCAAAATGACAAACTCAGCAAGGCTGGTATAGATGGTAATCACAGACATAAACATGGCTACTGCGATAAAGCCCCCGGTTGCAAAAAAGAGGGTGATGAGAAATGGCACGATATTCACCTGATCGACCTGAAAAAAAAGAAAGTATAAAGGCAGAACGATGAAGTAACTGGTCCCGACAAGGGCCATCATGACGATCCATTTGCTTAGAAAGACCGCTCCCAGATCCACCGGGGCCATCTGGATCCCTTCCCAGGTCTGGTTTACCGTTTCCCTTGATATTTGCCTTTGGGAAACCTGGGCCGTCACAATGAGTAAGACTACCCAAAGGATCGATTCCTCCACTCCGATGCTATCTTCCAAGGACATGCTGATCGTAAAAAAGAGAAGGAAAGAAATTAAAATCATCATCGAAAAAAGCCATTTGCTTCTCCATTCGATGAACCAGTCTTTTTTTACCAAGGCAAGGATTTGTTTAGCCAAGGGATTGATCCTCCCTTTCCATTTCCCTTACTTTTTTGCCTTCCACAAGAAAATGGCGATCACTTAAAGCATCCAGCTGTCCCATATCATGGGAAACCAGAAATATCGTGCATCCTCTGGCTTTTTCCTTGAATATCGCCTGCGTCAAAATTTGCTGCGACTCCAAATCCAACCCGTCAAAGGGCTCATCAAACAACAGAAGGGGGGGTTGATGGAGCAAAGCCCTCGCCAAAGAAACCCTTTGGGTATATCCTTTGGATAACTGACCTGCAAATTCATGAAGAACATTCTGAAGATCAAATTGATCCATCAGTTCTTCGATCCTCTCTTTTATAACTTTCCCATCCAGACGGTATAGCGAACCATAAAACTGCAAATTTTCCAAAACTGTCAGCTGGTCGTACAGATAGGATGAGGAGAATACTGCTCCCACTCCCCTTTTTCTTTCTTCCAGTTGATCATTCCATATCACTTGGCCTTCATGGGGACGAATCAATCCGGCAGCCAACCGCAACAACGTACTTTTTCCCGTTCCGTTTCTTCCGCGAAAACCAAGGACCTGACCAGCATGAGCCTCAAAGGAGGTATCATACAGCACCCACTGATTTCCATAATGAAAGCCTACCCCCTGAAACCGTATTGTCCAGGTTATCATGCTCCCCGTCCATCCGTTTCTCTAGCCAATTGAAGGAGCTGCTGTTGAATCCTTTGGTAATCATCGGCATACTGCTCTTCTCCGATTATCCCTTTTTCCCTTTTCCGATGAAGGGAGACCAGCTCCTGCAGCAAAATCTCCTTTCGGGCAGGAAGCTGCTGCTTCTTTTTCCTCTCCCGCCAACCCATGGTCATGCGAATACTGAGTATCCCCAAAGTTAAAATTGAGACAATTAATCCCAAATTGGCAAAGGCGATGGCAGGATTAGCTCCATGTTCATGGCCCAAAATTTTTAACCCGTCTTCGGTAAAGTCCTGTTCGTCTCCAACATGGGTATCAGAAAAGGAGGTTTGACGAAACATCAGATCCCAGGGTTCATTTTCATGGATATCTAGCCTGGTAAAACGTCTAAAAGGCTGTCCATTCAAGTCCAGAGATTCCGATTGGGTAAGAAACCTTGATGCCATCACGGAAACCTTTTCCGACTGTATGGTCACCCTCATTTCCTTGGTCCAGAAGGACTGCTGATACAGATAGGATGCCGATAAATCCTCAGCAGGCAATTGAAAGGCGAAAATCAGGCGGGTATTTCCTTTGGGCAAATCCAAAACCATCTTTCCTTGGTTCAGTTGAACACTTTCTGGACTTACTCCGTCCATCACAACCACATTTTCCGCCCTTTGCGGTATGGATATCTCCATTCCTTTTCCTTTTGCCTCATTTGCAATTGAGAAATCAAGGGCCTCTACCAATTGAAATGTGCCTTCTTTTTCAAAGACGATCATTTCTCCGCTTTCCACATACGCATCCGTTCTGCCATCAGCCGATACAGTTGAATTGAGGCTAATGAAAAATATGGAAAGCAACAGGAAGATTTTAAAATCGGGTATTTTCTTACTCATTTGGACTCCTCCGCTTCCCTTAACCATTGTTCCACCATGGCCCGAGCCTTTTCTTCATTTTTTTCTTCCTGCATATAGATTTCCTTCAATTTTTCCTCAAGCTCTTCCTTTACTTCTTGGTAATCTTCCTCACTGATTTTATCCATCTGAAAATCATACTCCAAATCAGCCAACTGCTGAAGATAAAGCACTCGCTCATCTGCCAGTGTTTCATGATGTTTCAGGAATCCCTCAGGTTTTCTCTTCTTCCTGCCGAGCCATGGAGAAGCCAGAAACAGAATGACCAGAAGCAAAATGAGGGCTTTGATTATCCATTCCATATTGCGATCAACCCTTCTTCCTTGTAGATGGATGTTCAAAAAATCCGGTAATAATTGCTGAAGCTGAACTGGTTCTTATAGGTAATCCTTTAAATCCTTATCTATTTTTTCCTTAATCCTAGGATCCATTTCCCTTCCAGGTGCCCTTTCTCCTTTTATGGAAGGACGGCGCCATCTTCTCAATAATATTACAAACCCCACGGAAGCCCCTGAAATGACAACCCCCGGCATGACCCAGGCCGTCCATTGGAATCCTCTTCTTGCCGGGGAAGCGAGGATCCTTTCCCCATACTTATCCACCATTTTGTTTATGATTTCCTTATCATGATACCCCTGCTTCAACAATTCATATATTTCCTGGCGAAGGGGACCTGCTGTAGCAAGCATACAGTAATCGGCTGTCATGCTGTTGGTACATCCGGGAGGGTGCAGTTCTTTGGCTACACGAAGAACATCATCCCTGGTAATCACCGGGTCATGATCAGCCAAGACTTGAGATCCGCCAAATAGTGTGAACAACAAGATGAAGCCGAGTAATTTCTTCATTCAATCATCACATCCCGTCTCCGATCCGGCCATAGGGCAATAAGGGTGCCAAGGATAATCAGATATCCGCCAAACCAGATCCATTGAATCAGCGGATTCCAATGAATTTCAAATACGGCATTGCTTGTTCCTTCTTCCCAACCTGCCAGGACAACATAAATATCCTCACTCCATGTGCTGTAAATGGCAATTTCAGAAGTGGGCTGCAGTCCATTGGCATAAAAAATTCGCTCCGGTCTCACCACACCGATGGTTTTATCCCCTTTTTGCAGTACCACATCAGCAAAAACCGTTGATTTGCCAGCTGATTTTTCTTCAGATAATCCCCGATAGGTCAAGGTGTATTGCTTCATGTTCACCCTTTCATCCGGCTTTAACATCACCTGTATCTGGCTGGAATAGGCACTGGACATGGTAACCCCAATCGCGATAAAGACCACCGCTAGATGGATCATGTATCCGCCATATCGACGGCGGTTCCGATTGATCACCTGGAAGAAGGAAATAAATTTGTTTTGTCCGGTCATTTGAGCCCTGGCTTCCACACCCCGATAAAACTCAAAGGAGATAGTAGCAACAACAAACAGGGCACTGGTAAGGGACAACAATGTAAATAGACCCCTAACGCCTAAAAGAAAAAGAAAGACGGCCGAAATCACGGCAAAGATCAAGGGATACAAAAAATTCTTTCTCAGATTCCTTAACGTCGATTTCTTCCAAGCGATTAAAGGACAGATTCCCATCAGGACAACAAGCAGAATAAAGACAGGAAGGCTTACCCGATTAAAAAAGGGTGCCCCTACCATCACTTTATCCCCCGTAAGAGCCTCTGATATGACTGGGTATATGGTGCCCCAGAAAACGGTAAAGGCAACTCCTAACAGCAGCAAATTATTCAGCATAAAGCTGGTTTCCTTGGAAACGGCTGCTTCAAACTCTACTTCACCTTTTAAGGAAGGCCATCTTACAACCAACAATCCAACACAGAAGACAAGGGCAATTCCGATAAATGCGAGAAAATAGGCGCCTAGAGGTCCATTAGCAAAGGCATGAACGGACCAAAGGATGCCGCTTCGGGTTAAAAAGGTGCCAAAAAGGGTGAGCAAAAAGGTAAGGATGATTAAAGAAACATTCCATTTCTTCATCATTCCTTTTTTCTCCTGAATCATGGCAGAGTGAAGAAAGGCCGTTCCGGTCAGCCAAGGCATAAAGGAGGCATTTTCAACAGGGTCCCATGCCCAGTATCCTCCCCAACCCAATTCGACATATGACCATTTTGCACCATAGATAATGCCCATCGTCAGAAAGAACCAGGAGATAAGAGTCCATTTTCTAGTAACCTTTAGCCAGACGGCATCTGTTTTTTTCAAAATAAGGGCAGCAACCGCATAGGCAAAGGGGATCCCAAAGCCGATATATCCTAAATAGAGGGTAACAGGGTGGACGGCCATCCCCGGATTTTGCAGAAGGGGATTGAGTCCGCTCCCTTCGGTCACCACATTAGCAGCCAATTTGAAAGGCGGTGCCGCCGTTTCCAACACTATGGCAAAAAACAACCCAATACTTAATAGAACTGTAGAAACGATAGGCAGCATCTGTTCTGAATCCTTATGTTTGGAATAGGTGACCAATGCCGTGTACAGGCTCAACAGCCATAACCAAAGAAGAAGGGAGCCGGCATTCCCTCCCCAAAAGGCAGCAATTTTGTAAAACAGACTTAAATCTGTACTGGTATATCTGGCCACATATTCATAACGAAAATCGCCGATTGATAAAAGATAAATTAAGGTTAATGAAGCCGCAGTGGTTAAAAAAGCAAGGGCCAATGTGGCTCTTCTGCCAGTTTCTATCCAGCGGTCCGACTTTTTTATCATCCCGTATACATAGGCAAAAAGCCCAATTCCTATCACATAAGGCACGATCATTAATGAAAAATCCCCGATAAAACCCATTATTTCTTCTCCTCTTCAACCGCTTCATATTTGGAAGGACATTTGATCAAAAGCTGCGATGCAACAAACTGGCCGCTATCGTCCATTTTTCCTTCTACAATGGCTTCCCAGCCATCGACAAAATTATCCGGCTTTAATCCTTTGTAATAAACAGGGATCACCTGACCCTCTTCACTCTTCATATCAAAGCGGAGTTCAACGGTTTGCGGATTCCAGTTGACGGAATCCCCAACAATGGTTCCGCTTACTTTCACGGGCCGGTCATTCCATTTATCCGCCTTCGCCAAATACTCATCCACCGTTAAGTAATAGGTTGAGGCCTGAGACATCCCCATGGTTACCAAGGCCACAATAATTCCAATGACAACGACTGCCGCAATGGTCACTTTTGTCCGAACCTTCATCATAGTCCCTCCTGCAAGAAGTATCCTTGATATTTTATTACATCCATCTCATTATAACAAATTTTTTATTATATTTAATATAACAATAGTATTATTATCAAATGTGACAATTTTGTGAACGAATGATTTATTGACAGTATACCCAAAACATGTGATGAATCTGTGGAGACAGGAAACTTTTTCTTATTTTTATCATAAGGTAGGGATGAGGCCCATTTCAGGTCCTAAGACCCTCAATGATCAGGAGAGGAGGTTTGTCGTGTATATGAGTTCAAACACGGTAGATACTACGAGAATTTTAGCCCATGATGCGTATTCCTTTGCGGTGAGTGTCACCCAGTTGGTCTATCCCAATCCGGAAGTTCCCTGGAGACCATCAGCGATCATTTTGGCTCCTGTCTCCCAATTTCATGATTCATTGACAGCGACCAGCCTGGTTCATTTTCCGATAAATGCTCCGGTTCTTTATTCATCATCCAGCCATCTTACCCCCATTACCCTAGGTGAAATAAAGCGCCTTTCGCCAATGGGAAAGGATTTGCCTGCCCAGATCTTCTTAGTGGGGAATTTTTCTTCCCAAGTGATCAAAGCACTTGAGGAGGAGGGATGGAAAACCCAGCATCTGAATGGCAGCAATTTTTACGAAACTGCCGTAAAGGTGGCTATTTACCGGCAGGAAGTTGTCCCTTCTGCATCAAAGGAAGGAAGAACCAGTGTCTTGCTTGTTTCAGCAACATCGCCTCTTGTTTCTTTGCCAGCATCATACTATGCTGCCCATATGGGCGTTCCCATTCTATATGTGAACAAAGATTCCATCCCGCCCGCTACCGCCAGGTTTTTACAGATGAAGAAAGGCATCAATTACACCCTTTTTGGCGGGGAAAGCATCATTTCTACAAAGGTAGAAGAACAAATAAAAGCATTGACGACCGGTAAGATTTTTCGAGTAACAGGAAATAATCCCTATGAAATCAGTGTCAACCTTTCAAAAAAAACCAGCCACGGGGGAGAGCTGGGATGGGGAAGAAATATGCCCGGAAGAGGGGATGCCTTTACCTTTGGTTCCACTGCCTCCTGGCAGGAGGTGATTGCCGGATGCATTCTGGCTCATTTGGGAAAACATACCCCTCTGCTAATGGTGGAGAAAAACCGGGTTCCCGCAGTCACCAAGAAATACTTAAGATTTCTTAACCCCTTAAAAATCGGCCATCCGGAACCTCCTTATATGCACGGCTTCATCCTGGGAGGCTATGAACAGTTTTTCTTCTCCACCCAGGTCCAACTGGAAACCCTGCTGATTCAAAGGGAAAAGGATTGATACTTAAAGTAATTTTTGTTGAAAAACACCAAAAAAGCCAGGGAAACTTTGAACTGTTCCTGGCTTTTTATCTCTCAAAAATAACTTCTCCTACTCGAGCAATATGCTCTTTAAGATCTTCATGCTTAAGATGGGTCCCATCGATCACATCAAAAAAATACGGCATATTACTTTCATCTTCCAATAATGCATGAAGTTTTGAAAGGGTATGTATATTGATCTTTTCCCCGTAAATCGCAATATCAATATCCGATCCTCTCTTATAGTTGCCTTTGGCACGGGAGCCAAAAATGACCGCCTTCTCAATTTCATCGAATCTAGAGATCGCCTGTACAATGTCATTTATGTCCTGATCACTTAACCCGAACTTCATACTTGTTCCTCAAGCTTCTCATAAAGTTCCTTTAAAACCAAGTAGTACTTTTCCCGAATCAGTTGTTCTGCTTCCTCTGCAAACTTTTCATTATATGTATGTGCCATCAGATTCCTTTTCTGAAGCATATCGATCCACGTGTGTCCATCCGTTACCAATTCGGATTGAAATGCGGTCTGTATCGCTGCACGGGGGCTTTTTACTTCAAATCCTTCCTGCTCAAGGTAATCCTTGATTGTTTTCCAAGCCAGTTCAAAGGTATATTCAAAACATTGAATAAGCCCCTGAATCTCAAATTTGTTTAAAGCATCCTTTTCAATAAATTCAGTCAGCTGAAAAAAAGCTTTTCTGTAGTTATTAAATCGTTGTTTCCAACGAATATCCTGCATTATGCAATCACTCCTTTAATCCACGATCATTCCAATTACCTTAACAAATCATTCAAGTAACGGACAGGACTGTTAAGTCCATTATAAGTATTAACCGACCCAGGGGTCAAATGGTATCCAGTAAGGAGAACATAAGGAAAAAGTCCCATTCTCATTAATTCTGAGATGAGAAAAGACCGATATGCATATTTACATATTGTTTGATGCCAGAGGGAGAAAACGCTAGGAAAGGAAGTCTTAATCTCCCATATTCGCTGAAAATGGGAAAATCACATTTTGTTGAACCTGTTATAGTCAAGTTGCAAACTCATATATCTTTTGGGGAGGAGGGAAGGTGATTTGAAAAAGAAGATTGTAATCTCCTTAGTTTCCACAATGATGATGACTATGTTTGCATTTCTAGCAACTTACGAATCCAATATTAGTAGTATTCAACCGGAAAATTCGATCGTTGAACCCCTCGATTTGCCATATTTGCATTAGATTGTGAAAGTAAGCAAAAAAAATTTTGGGGGAGGAATTTACTACCAAAGAAGAATTACTAAAAAATATCATAAAATTGTAACCGCTCAGATAATCTAACGGGAAAAGAGCGGTTTTTTCTTGCCTAAAGTGGCGGTTATAGTGGACAATGATCGACAGATACACTCCTTTGAGAAAATGTCAATCATTTAAAAAGGAGCAGGCATCCAGAGAAAATAAAAATAGGAAGACTCCTAAGGTTGGGCACCTCGTCTTCCTATTCCACACTCTCTGGCTTTCGCCAATATTATCGTAAGAAGATCCCGTTACCTACATCCGCCATGAGGGAGGGAAGAGAGGATGAATACCACAAACCACCCTTCTGCGGTTTCCCCTTTCAGCAGAGAATTGGATCCTGCTTTTTGCTACCCATCCAGGGGATACCAGGAAGCCTTAGCGAGATTGGAATTGATGGTAGAAAAGCGATACTTGGGTGTGCTTACCGGAGAGGTGGGCAGCGGAAAATCCACCCTGATCCGACGGTTATTTACACAACTCAATCCCATGGTCTATACTCCCATCTACATCAGTATGGCTGGCTTAAAGCCTCGGGACTTTTATGGGATTCTTCTTAGTCATGTCGGGGAAGAGCCGGTTTACTCTGTAGCCAAGGCGAAACGGCTATGGGAAGAAGTGCTTTATACCCGAAATGAACAAGGAGAACGAACTTTGGTAATCATTATTGACGAGGCGCAAGAGATGAAAGAAGCCATGATGATGGAGCTTCGTTTTGTGATGAACCACCAGATAGACTCCTGTTCTTTATTTCCCCTCATCCTGGTCGGACAGCCGGAGTTAAGAAAAACCTTAAGACTTAAGAAGTATGAAGCCACCGCCCAACGAATCGGACTTCAATACCACTTAAGTGGACTTTCCAAAGAAGAAACCCATTCCTACATCCGGCATCAGTTGAAAGTCCATGGGATACAGGTTCCCATCTTCTCAGAAAGTGCCTTGCAACGAATTTATGCAGCAAGCCAGGGAATTCCAAGAGTGATTAACCACATTTGCAGCCAGGCCCTTTACGAAGCAACCAATAAGAACCATGAAGTGATAGAGGAAAGCCACATTGGGCGAGTGCTGACCGATCTGGATCGGCAAAGGGGTATAACGGGGTAATTCATTACCCCGTTATACCCAAAATCCCCTAATTCCACAAGGGTTGGCATGTGTAACTAACAAGATTCACAAAATCCACAATGAATGGCATATGCAAAATCCAAATGAGTAACGGTACATTTTTCATTGTAATGGCTAATTGACGTTAAAAAACTCACGTCATTTTCGGTGAGAAATACGCCGTCAAATTGCGTGAGCCGCAACAATAAAATCACGTGGGAAACATGGGATACAGCAGATTCTATATCAGTTACAACTGAGGGTAGTTAGCCCAGCACTTTTTAGACCCGGTACCGCTTGGTTATCAACAGGTACTTATGCAGGAAATGATATATACACTGAAGGATATGTAAAGACTATGGTGGACAATTAAGAACAATTACTCAAACTAAAAAATACAGGTACGGCTACTAAATTAAGTGAATCTAAGAATTGCAATCAAATGGATTCTACTTTAGTCTAGATATGAGCTAAAGAGTTAGCTCATATCTAGTTTTTTGCAAAGAAATGGAGGTGATATATTTGCCTAAAGACAATATTTCTTTATTTATTGTCTTCTGCATCATATTTCCAATAGTTTACTTATTGATTACCATGAACTTATCTGACTCTATCGGTTTTGAAACGATTAATCAGTTAAACTTTTCTCTTATTATAGGAGCATTGATTTGGATTGGGATAAATACACGAAGATTCTAATACTAACGTGATGCGGAAAATTCAATGATCTGTATAGAGTAACAGGACAATGGAATATATTTGATTCACAAGTAACACTATCAAATCGAAATGTTAAGATTGCACAGATCGGTTATGGAACAAGCATGAACCTAGTAAACCAACAAACAGATCGCTATCCAACAAATAATACTCTTGATTATAATATACCATCTGAATAGGAACCAGTTATGGCTGTTACTCCATATGAGGTAGGTGAAAAACATACTGTGCAAATTAATCGCGGAGGTAGTAGTTGGCAGTTCTCTTTTGATGTATCCCAAAGTGGTTAACTATTGTTATCAATTCAAGAGCTCCAATCCTTCACCAAAAAATGTTCCTTTAGACTATTAAAAATATATAATAAAAGAGGGGGATAGCCAATAAAAATCATATGAGAGTTCTTTGGAGGTGATAAGAATGATAAGAGTGATAAGAATAAATCTTGTTGTAGTATTAGTTATATTCTCGATCATATTGACAGCCTGTTCAACCGGGGATAATTCTGATTCTTCCAACAAGTTCCCATATCCTGAACTTTTATCCAAAGAAGAGGGACGGTATTCAATCTTTGTTGTTTATCCAAAAAAACAAGAAGAAGAAATAGTATCCTTACTTAAAACGAGCCGAAAAATAAAATCCATCAGAGGTGAAGATACCCTTGAAATGGCAAATGAATTATTCCCAAGATTAAACATTAATCGTGTACCGATGGTCTTCATCTTCGATACGGAAAAAATTGTATTCAAGACGTCTGATTACGATAAAGCTATTGAGTTTGTTGAAAATAACTAGCTGATAGCTAAAGTGATTCCCCGTAAATTTCCAATATTTGAATTAAGAAACCCTTTGGCTTCTTAATTCTTTTATATGCTCATATTTAGAAGTTTCCGCGTTTCATTGGCAAAAGATTCATTTCCGATGAGTTCAAATATCGAAATCGCCTTTTTAAGGGACTGTTCTCCTTTACTTTTGTCCCCTATTTTTAACAAACACTCTCCTTGCTGATAATACAATTCGCCGAAAGAGTACAACGTGCTGTGGTGAATACATTGTCGTATCGCTTTTTCACAATATACGAGTGCATCATTCCATTTTTCTAATGAAGTATAAGTCTTGGCGAGATTATAATACAATCGGATTTCAATTTGGTAGTCTTTTATATGTTTTATCCTGGTTAACAACTTTAAAGCATCTTCAAAATGATCAATACCCTGTTCCAGTTGACCAATCTCGCAATAGATGATGCCCATGCTATTCTTAATCTCAATCTCCCTTTCAGAAATGACCAAGGGATTCCTCATCTGGAAAGCTTTCTCCGCAGCAGTTGAAGGGATTTATCTTTTTGATTGTATAAATAGTACGCAATAATACCTTCATGACATATGATGAACTGCCCTTCTCTAATCTTTAGAAACAGAGGATTATTCCTTATCCCTTTTAATATTTTCTCCACCTGACTATAATCTCTGTTTTGAACAGCTTTTCTTATCTCGTTAAAGGCTGACATGACTTCTTCCTTTTTTGGGTTTTCCGCCATTTGAAATACTTCATCCAAGTCTATGATTAATCGCTGAGCTAATTGAAACGTTATCTCAACAGAAGGAATGGACCCCCCCTTTTCTATCCTGCTTAATTGACTTTGGGTACAGATTCCTAAAGATAAATCCTCCTGAGTTAAACCAAGTGACTCCCTCATTCCCGGATTATAAACCCAACCGCATTCATTTTGACATTCCCACTCTTCCCTCATTTTCCACATTTATACTATAATACTATTTTATATCCTGTAAAGAGAACATAAGGAAAAAGTCCCAATCTTATCATTCTGAAATGAGAAAAGACCAATATGCATATTTGCATATTGGTTGGAGTTAGAGGGAGAAAACACTAGAAAAAGCAGCCTTATTCTCCCATATTCGCTGAAAATGGAAGAATCACGTTTTTGTTGAACCTGTTATAGTCAGGGTGCAAACTGGTATATCTTTATTTGAGAGGAGGGAAGGTAATTTGAAAAAGATTATGATCTCCTTAGTTTCCACAATGATGTTGACTATATTTTCATTTCTAGCAATTGACGAACCCAATATTAGTAGTATCCAACCGGAAAATTCGATCGTAGAACCCCTCGATTTGCCGTATTTGCATTAAAGTAAGGGAAAAACTGTAGAAAGATTGAAATATCTATGAGGTTAACCTAATCTTCGCATATTTACTTGAGAACATATTGAAAAATATTATCTGAGGAGAGATAGAAATGAAGAAAAAAAAAGATTCTATCAACAGTTTGGATACTTATCCTTAGTATAGGAGTAGTTTCTCTTGCTAATGCAGCAGTCGGTTACGTATCTGCTACTTATTTAAATACAACTAACAATCCTGATACATGGAACTACGAAACTGCTTATGGAAGTGGTTATATTGGTGCTGAAAAAGTGAAACGTGGATTAACAGGAACTAGTGATGGTATTTGGCAAAGAGTATGGATGCAGGCGAAAAATGGTATGCAAGAGCCACTTCAAGCGACAACGGTTGATATCAACAACTTAGGTAAACCTAGTATTGCACCACTAGGTAGCTACGAAATGCCATCAGTAGAGGTTATACAGTCTTATTCAAATCCTAATGAATTTACTTACAGAAATATTTGGGGACGATTAGCTGAGGATGCTTGGGGAGGAGTCTACTATTCTTACACATATAAGCAACAATACAATTGGAATAGTATGAGTGGGTATCATGGAGTTTTTGAATACGGTCATACCGTACCAGCACAGTACGATCTGGCCGATAAAATATCAGTAACTATTAAAGATAAAAATGGGAAAATACTTAAAAAAGTTAACGGTAAAGAATGGAACGATAATCTCCCTGCAATAGAAAATGAAATAAATATTTATTTAGGTTCAGAAGAAAATAGAAAAAAATGGAATGAAGGGAAGTTTTCAAATAAACCAGATAAATTTTTATCAAAACAGTAAGATAAGTAAAATGAAATCCTACCAATAGGCTTCAGATTGATCATAAGGGGTCGTCCTAAACGCAGAGAAAAATCTACTAAAGGATGGCTCTCTTTATTTTTTTATTGTTTATTTGTTTTTAAATGTCGGATCGGAAGAGGCTTATTCGAAGATTGTGGATAACTTAACGAGTTAAATTTTCAAAGAAACTAAAAAACTCTTCAAATGAATTCGTACGTAATTCTTCACCTTTATTATCAATAACAATTATTGTGGGAAATTCTTTAATATGTGATGGCTTATTCATATTATAGTCTAACTCAAAAATTTTCCCGGAGTCTAATATATTATTTACTTTATCCTGAATTTCTTTTGATGGGAATTTATCAATAAATATTATTACTTTATACTTTACTTCAACAGAATCATTTTGACATGCTGATAAAAAAAGAGTAATAAAAATTATTAATATTATTCTTACTATTTTAAACAAAATATGAGTCCCCTTTACTTAATTCTTGATTCTTGAGGGATTATCATTCCCTTTTCTATCCTGCTAAGTTGACATTGAGTACAGATTCCCGAACCAGAGTTAATCCGAGTGACTCCCTCAACTCCCGGATTATAAACCCAAAAGAATTCATTCTGATATCCTCGACCTTCTCCTAGATTAATTTCCATCTTTATACCATAATGCTATTTTATATCCAGTAAAGAGAACATAAGGAAAAAGTCCCATTCTCATTAATTCTGAGATGAGAAAAGACCGATATGCATATTTACATATTGTTCGGTGCCAGATGAAGAAAACATGAGGAAATACAGCCTCACTTTCCCGTAATCGCTTCACCATTTTTCGGGAAATTACGTATTTCTCAATCTTTCTAATCCATCCTTACAATACCCATACTCCAGCCAGGAGCAACCTTCACATAAGTGATCCAGGTCACCCGGCTTTACCCGTTCTTTGGTTCGCCTAACCAGATCATTTTTCATATAGGTCTGGTTTGGTTCCAGATCCAGAAATTGAATTGCGCGGGTATCCATGGACACCACATGATCCTGTGATCCTTCATTAGCGATACAAAGATTTTGGACTAAATCGGCATTGGGGCAAACCTGACAGGTTTCATCCAGTCCAACAATCACCTTGATGGGAAAATCAACATCATGGTTTCGGATATCCGCAACCACTTCTCTCATTTTCTCAATAAATTCTGGACTGTAACCTGCTCCCTGGAATCCATGAATACATAACAGATGATGACCCCGTAACGTTCTTCCCATGATCATCCCTCCAAAAAGTGAGCGTATCTTAAAACCAGCTGGTGCCAAAGAAATTATTCAGATAAACAGTAATTTTGGTTAGCTGGTCTGTAAAAAGAAGGATACCCATTACAATCATGACTCCTCCGCCCACTTTCATCAAAACAGGAGAGTATTTCAGTATCCACTTGGTGGAACCAATGAAAAAGGCAAGCAGGAAAAAAGGAACGGCAAAGCCTGCGGTATAGGCCAGAATCAGCTTGAGGCCCTCATCAGGATTTACGGCTGCCATGGCCAGAATCGCGGTAAGAATAGGTCCGACACAGGGAGTCCATCCCGCGGCAAAACCAAAGCCTACCATGGTGGAGCCGAGATACCCTGTTGGTTTTTTCTTCCATTCGAAACGAATATCTTTCATCAGCCATTCCGACTTTAGCCAGCCCAATAGGAAAAGTCCCATGACTACAATGAGAATTCCACTTAATTGGCGAATAAGGTCCCCGTATTGAAAAAATACCCTTCCGAGGAAACTGGCCCCAAGACCTAAGGCAATATAGATGATCGAGAACCCCAATATGAAAAACAGGGTGTGCAATATCGTTCGTTTTCTCAATTCCTTTTGGGAGCCCTCTTCCTTTAGCCTGGAGACGGATACTCCCGTAATATAGGACAGATAGGACGGATATAGCGGCAAGCAGCAGGGTGACAAAAAGGAAAGAAGTCCTGCAGAAAAAGCCAGCCATATGGATACCGATGCTTCCAACTCTCTTCCTCCTTTTCCTTTGATCTGAGCCAGATGGTATGGTTGATTATATACCAAAGGTGTGGAGAAATCTTGTAACCCTTTGATAAAAAAGATGAAACAACACTAAAACCGCAATAACTGCCCATTGAAGGATCGTTAGTCCATAAACAGGAGCGGATAGAGTAAATATATCGGTGATGAACAACACTGCACCCATCCCGTTGACAAGGAATAATACACCCTTATCATCCACTCTTTTTTTCATCCACTCATAAGTGATTAAAATGATCAAGAGAAAGGCCTTGTACCAATTGACTGGATGATAGGTGATCTCACTTTCATCCACCGCTTTGATCCCTGTAAACCAATCGGTGGTTTTGCCGTAGTCGGGAACCAGGATGGAATAGATGGTATAGGTAATCACTGCTGCAAAAAGGGTATCGTACAGCGATCGTTCAAATGGAAGCCTCTGCTTAATGATTGTCCAAAACCAACCGATAATCGCCAGGAGATAAACGAGTATCATCATATTTGGTGTAGCACGGGCATACAGGATCATCAACGGATTTTCCAGGTAAGTAAAAGGAGATAAAAAAACGGGAAGTAGCTTGAATGAAATGAGAAACCAAATCAAGCCATTAAACCATGCATCCGTAAGAGCCTCTCTCTCCTCCTTGGATAATCTCAAAAGGCCAATGATTCCTCCACCAATAACAAGGGACACGATAATAGCCAGCCACTCTCCGCTGATCTGTAAAGGTCCTAACTGCCATGCTGACTGAGTCCATCTCATGATTGCTTCTCCAATAGCTGATCAAATGCTTCACTCAAAAATTTTTCCGTGACGGGGCCCACCATTTTTTTCACAATCATCCCATTTTCATCAAGGATGAAACTGGTTGGTATGGAAACAATCCTGTAAGCATCACTGACGCTTCCATCCCTGTCGAGATATACAGGGAACGTGATCCCGTAATCCTTTACAAACTTTCTCACATCCGATTCTCTATCCTCTGCCGTGATGTTGACGGAAACAAAGGTGATTTTATCCCCATACGCCTCATATGATCTTTGTAAGTCGGGCATTTCTGCCTGACAAGGAGGACACCATGAGGCCCAGAAATTGATAAAACTTGGCTGATCAACCTGAGATAAAACAATCCCGCTTCCGGTCAAAGCCGGAAGCTGAATGTCCGGAGCCTTAAATCCCATTTCAGGCTGTACGTCCCTATTGGTACTATTTCCTGTTGAATTGGCGTTATTATAGTAAATAACACCGCCTACCAAAAGAACAATTAAGAGAAAACCAAGAATTGTTTTTTTCACGACTTGTCACCTTCCTTCTTTATTTTTGGAAGCCAGATAAAAAAGGTCGTCCCCTTTCCTTCTTCACTCTCGACATTAATTTCACCTTCATGTAGTTCCACAATCTGTTTGCATATGGATAGTCCCAGACCAGAACCTCCCAAGTCCCTTGCCCTTGATTTTTCCACCCGGTAAAGTCGATCCCAAATATATGGAAGTTCATTTTTCGGAATACCTTGCCCTGTATCTGAGATGGCAATTTCCACACCATGATCCCCCTCTGAAAGGCTAACCGTAATCTTCCCTCCAGGAGATGTATGCCTCATCCCGTTATCTATGATATTTAACAAGACCTGCTCCATTCTCTCTCCATCCACATGAATGATAAGAGGGAATGTAGGGGCAAATACCTTTAGAGAGATTTCTCTTTTCGCAGCTGCTGGTTGAACTTTTTCCACCAAACCTCTGACGATCTCTGTAATATTTCTTTCTTGCTTCCTTAATGTAAAACTTCCTTCTTCCAGCTTGGACAGCTCAAATAAATCCTGTACCAGACGCTGAACTCTGGATGATTCCGATTGAATAATTTGCAAATACTTCTTTTGCTCCTCGGGAGACTGAATCATCCCTTTTCCAAGTACTTCGGCATATCCTTTCAGATAAGTAAGCGGAGTTCGTAATTCATGGGATACATTGGCTAAAAATTCTTTTCTGGTTTCCTGGTAATGTTTCAAGTCCTTGGCCAAGGATTGAATCGATCGACCCAGTTCCGCCACTTCATCATCGCCCTTTACCTCCAGCTGCAGGTCGTAATGACCTGCGGCAATGGCCCCGGTAGCATACTTCATCTTAATCAATGGCTTGGTGATAAGCACCGTTAATAAAAATACAAAGCCGGATGAAACCAGAACGGCTCCAAAAACAGAAGAAATTATCATCCACTTTAAGATGGAAACCGTTCGCTTCACCGGTTCGGTCGGCGAAAACATCACCACAGTGCCAAAAAATAAATTGTTATGAAGAATGGGAGATTTCGTGACGATGTATTCATTATTCTCCCAATCGGTACTCAACACCATCTCACTTTTTTTGGGAGTCTCCAAAACCATGTTCATATATTTTGAATGAAGTTCTCTAATCGGTTCCGATTGAGAAATAATTTGTCCCATGTTGTTAAATACAACCACACTGGTATCTGCCTCCTTTTCCATCATGGCTACATGTTCCAATGTATATTGAGTAAAATCTTCAGAAAGCAGTTGAGCATGGCTGTGACCTCTGTGAAGCAGATCCGTGGTCAATCTGTCCAAATACAGATTAATAAATAAATAATAAAATACAAGTCCGACGGCAGAAACCGTCACTACAATCAGACTGACCATTAACAAACCAAATTTTGTTGTAATGCTCTTTCCAAATACATGTTTCATACAAGTTTATACCCAATCCCCCAAATCGTTTGAATCAATTCATCACTGTGAATTCCAGCTCTTCTCAATTTTTCCCTTAAATTTTTTACATGGGAATCTACTGTTCTGTGTTCACCCAAGTAATCAAGTCCCCAAATTTTCTCCAACAGCTGTTCCCGACTCATTACCTTGCCCTTATTCAACATTAATAAATAAAGAAGGTCAAACTCCCTTGGGGTTAGCTTTATTTCTTCTCCTTCATAATACACCTCATGGGCATCCACGATAATTTTGATCCCCTTATATTGCAGGATCTCCTCTTCCTCCTGTTCAGGCTGACGTAGGCGGGAACGACGAATCACAGCATCTATTCTGGCCATTAGTTCAACCTCTTCAAAGGGTTTGGTAATATAATCATCAGCTCCCAAATTTAAACCATATACCTTATCCAACGTATCATCCCTTGCCGTTAGCATAATGATGGGAACTTGGCTGAAAGTTCTGATCTCTTCACATACCTGCCACCCATCTTTAGCAGGCATCATCACATCCAACAAGACCAAATCATATGACTCTTCTTTTACTTTTTTTATCGCTTCAATTCCATCTTTTGCTTCGGTAACAGAATATCCGTATTGCTTCAAATATATGTTTATCAACGTTCGCATATATTCTTCATCATCAACAACCAAAATTTTCATTTTCTTCATCCTTTCCAATCGGTATTGTTCATATTTTCTTAATAAGTTCTTTATATTTTTTCATTACATTTATGTATATATGATATTACAAGATGAAAGGAGAGAGCAAACCGTGGAGTTAGAGAAAAATCCTAAGCAAGTGAATCGCAGGGTTTTTTTAAAGCGTTCCGGTGGTGGAATTTTAGGATTTATCCTGGGTGGGATGGCTCTTCCTCTGTTAGCGACACCGCTTGCCCCCAAACCGGTAAAATCTGATTCTTCCCTAGTAGATTTGGGTTCTATTGATGAATTGGAAAAACAATTGCGGGAAAGTCCTGTTCCAATTAAAATCAGTTATGATACAAAAGTCAAGGACGGGTGGGCTGAAGTAAATACAAAAGGGTACGTGTATATTACCAAAGAGAAAGAAACAAAAGATTGGTTGATCATGTCACCTATTTGTACTCATTTGGGTTGTACGGTCCCTTATTCCTCAGAAGTTGATAACTGCTATACCGATGAGAACGGAATCGTTTTCCATTGTCCCTGCCATAACGCAAAATATGATGAACAAGGAATTAATATTGCCGGGCCAGCCAGAAGACCCTTTGATATCTTTAAGCCGGTTGTTAAAGACGGCCGCCTTTATGCCAATGTATTAAGTCCCATTAAACGTCAACCAGTCGAAAAGGCATAATATCTTATATACCTTAACAATAGTAAAAAATGATTCTTAAAAAAAGAGGTACATTTTTCGTACCTCTTTTTTCTACCCAAATATTATTCTTGCAAAACAAAAACCGCCTTGATATTACCTACTTTACAAAAGATCGAACAACCTCCATCAATTCTTCAATGGCTTTATCTCCGTCCCCTGATTGAATGGCTCCCCTGACACAGCCTTGGGTATGTCTTTCCAATAAAGCAATACCCACCCGATTGGTAGCAGAGCGAATCGCTGCCAGTTGAATCAGAATATCCACACAATAACGGTCTTCTTCAACCATTTTATGGACCCCGCGAACCTGCCCTTCAATCTTCTTCAGTCTTTTGAGAATATCATCTTTCTCCATTACCATACCCCCCTATCGTAATTATAACCTTAGTTTAAATTTTTTTATTCATTATGTAAAGGGAAATATGTGGAATTCGTCCACATATATATAATCAGTGAAAGGAGGAAGTAATTTTGGAATGGATACATTTATTGAGTGAAAATTTAGCCGCTTATTCCATGTTGACAGCCTTGGTCCTGTCCTTTGCGGTAGGTGTTTTAACCAGCTTCAATCCCTGCATGCTTGGTATGGCCTCCAGCATCTCTGCCTTTTCCAGAAAGGAACATGGATCTCTTTTGGGGATTAGTCTGTTATTTATGATGTCATTTTCTTTAACCCTTAGTTTTTTGGGGGCCGTTGCTGCCTTATTTGGTGATACCATTATTCAGTACCAAAAGGAAAACACGAGCCTCTTATACCGGTTGATTGCGATTCTTTTTCTCGGTTTATCCCTTTATATCTTTGGCTTGCGATTGCATCATATCTCAAGATACAGCCCGATCACATTCGTCTCCTTTTATGTAAGACCAGAAAAAAAGAGACAGGCAAGTCGTTATAAACAGGCCGCTTATTTTAAAGTGCTCTCTTTAGGCAGCTTGTTCGGCTTGACTCCTTCACCATGTACCACCCCCATGATTATTGCCATCCTAGGATATATTTCTATTACCGGTTCCCTTTGGTTAGGGACTGCCGTTTTGTTTGCATACGGACTTGGACACAGCCTTCCTTTTCTACTGGCAGGATGGTTTACGGGAACTCTTCATAAAAAACCATGGATGGTACGCTGGAACAGACGCTTTAATCATGCAATAGGTATTATGCTCTTACTCTTTGCGGTCTATTTTATTTTCCTCTCCTTTGGGGATCTAAGTTCTCACTAATCACTAAATTATTAAAAACAATTCTCCCTTTTTAAGGGGGAGTTGTTTTCTTAATAGGAACTTCATAATTTGTGTTTATAATACCCCTGTAGGTATTTAAGATGATTCATTAAACATTACGGAGGTATGAACATGAAAAAAAAATTCCTTTTGACAACTGCACTAACTTTGGCCCTGACCAGTCCTTTGGCTTTTACTACTGGTCCTGTCTACGCCGATGAAGGTCATGACGATGAAAAGAGCGGGATAGAGTATCAAATGTTTATGGGAAGCCGCCAGATCAAGGGAGAGATACCATCTCACGAGATGAACAGCAAACTGTTTGTTCCCTTGCGACTGACTGCTGAAGAGTTGGGTTATGAAGTGAAGTGGGATCCAGATACTAAAACGGTGGATTTACTTAAAAATAATCAATTTTATAAAAATATTATTCCGGATCACATGATGGGCGGGAGAAGTATGGTATCCTTAGATGTTTTATCTTCCTATGCAGAGAACATGAATATTAAAGTAACGAAAGGGAGCATCAATCTATTTAAAAAGAGCTCGGTTTCTCTTTCCCAAAGGGGATATGTGGTTATGGGACCGGGAAATGCTGTTATCAGTTTTGACATGAAAACAAATGATATCATCGCGATCTATAATGATACCGAAATACCAGCCGCGAAAAAAGCACATGGATTAGCTGTATCACCTGATGGGAAAAAACTTTATGTATCAAGCATGGTGGAATCAGAAGTTTCTGTTTTCGACTTAGAAAAAGAATCCCTTGAAGCTTCTATTCCAGTTGGATTTAAGACTCATCATATTGAAGTAAACCCTAATGGAAAATATGTATATGTTACAGAACTTAAAGGAAGTAAAATCTCGGTCATCGATACGAAAACCAATCAAGTCGTTAAAACCGTTACCACTGGCAAAGGTACATATCTTCCCTATTTAAGCCAAGATGGATCAAAACTGTTTGTCACCAATAAAGTAGATAACAATGTTGTGGTTATTGATACTATAACAAATGAAATTATAAAAACCTTTGCAACTGGAAAAGCGCCCAGTCACATTGCCTTTGATGATCAAACAGAAACGCTATATGTGACAAATACCGGGGACGGAACGATCTCCATCATTAACGAGAATGAAAATATAACGGTTTCAGTAGGAAAAGACCCCCATGGGATTGGAATCAGCGACGACTTGATCTTTGTAGCCAATGCCGGCGATGAAACATTAACCCTCATTTCCAAAAAAGATTTAAGCGTCATCGAAACCAAAATCATCGGTAAAACTCCTGGACATATTTCCATCTCACCAGATGGTGGCTATGTCTATGTGCAAGTGGAAGGTGAGAAAAAGGTTTTAATTCTTGATGCAACCACCGGAAAAGTATTGGAGTCTATCCATCTTATCTCGGATGGACATCAAACTAGTTTTCCAAAAAATAATAATTAATGATTGAAAAAATAAAGACTAACTCTCTCGACAGGGTTAGTCTTCTTTTATTAATCCCTTTTTGATAGCATAAGCAGCAGCTTCTGCTCTATTTTGAACATGCAGTTTTTCCATAATGTGCTGAAGGTGTTTCTTAACCGTATGTTCAGATATAAATAATTGATCGGCAATTTCTTTATTTTTTGCTCCCTTAGCCACCAGTTCCAGAACTTCTTTTTCCCGTTGGCTTAACAGGGAGTCATCACTTTTCAACTCTTCCACCTGCTTGGACAGCTTGGAAAATTCAGCAAGAACCTTTGTGGCTAAACCGGGTGAAAAAGGTGGATTACCCTCATAGGCTTGCTCAATGTAATGAAAGAGATCATCAAGATTCATATTTTTCAACAAATATCCGTCTGCTCCATTTTTTATTGCAATAAAGAGATTGTCTTCTTCTTCTGAAATCGTGAGTACAATAACCTTTATCTTAGGGTTCTCTTTTTTTATATAATAGGTTGCCTGGATACCATCCATAATCGGCATGTTAATATCCATTAATACAACATCCACTTTAAGGTTCGCCACTTTATCAACCGCATCTCTTCCATTCCCGGCTTCTCCAACCACTTCAATTTTGTCGCTGGTTTGGAGAAGGGTAACAATTCCTTTTCGCATTAATTCATGGTCGTCACAAACAAAGACTCGAATTTTTGGCATTTTATCCCCCCTAACTATTTTTTGGGAACTTCAATAATCACCGTTGTCCCTCTACCTTCTTGCGATTGAATGTAAAATTGTCCATCAATAATTTCAGTTCGCTCCTTCATAATGGATAACCCAAAATGATCTTTTTTCTTTTTTACTTCTGAGAAACTAAACCCTTTTCCATTATCTTTTATCTTGATTTGAATTAAATCTGCAGGAATTTGATTTATCGACACTTCCACTTCAGTTGCATTGGCATGTCTTCTCACATTATGAAGAGCTTCTTGTATGATTCTTAACAATTGCAACTCCATAGAATCAGAAAAACGATATTCCTCTGACAAGTTTGTATCAAAATGAATCGTAAAATGATTTTGTTTTTCAAATCCTTCCAGATATTGCTTAATATGATGAATAAAACCTTTCTCTGGATTTAATGAGGTTTTCAAACTATAGATGTTTTGTCTTACCTCCTGGTAGGACTTCTCTACAATTTCCCGCAATTCATGAATATGGTCATTTAAAATCGGGCACCCCGCACCATCCTTTGCATTCTCATTTAATTTGGAAAGTAATTGAACTTTTATGTGAATGGAGCTAATAAGTTGGGCCAATCCATCATGCATTTCCCGGGCAATTCGCTCCCTTTCCTTTAAAATAGCCACATTTTGAATTTGGCTGTGCAACTCTTCTTCCAACTTCTTCTTATCTGTAAGGTCCCGTAATATGACAGCATACTTCTTTTCCGATTTTTTTAATTCAAGAGGATATATAACCAACTCTACAATTTTTTGTCCTTCTTTTGTTTGTATATAAACTTCTTTTTCTTGCTCTCTCTCTAATAAATCAAACGAGAGATCTGTTCCAATGATTTCCGAAAAATATTTTTGCAATAAATCTTCTCTTGTTATACCTAATATTCCTATAACAGCAGAATTCATGTCAATCATTTGTTTGTTTTTATCGAGCATCAAAATGCCATCTTTAGAATTTCCATACAAAGCGGATAACTCTGCTGCCTTCTCCTCTTTTTCACGTTCCAGACGGGTAATCAATGAAAAGACAAATTGAGTAAACAATAAAGCTCCCATGATCAAAATGGATAGAGATAAAATAATGTCTATCTTTGGGCTTACCCGAGACAGCCACAAGGTATGTCTAATGTATTCAATACCAGCAATAAATACAACCGTTAAGACGGCGGATAATACTTTGATTTTTGTATAATTCATACCGCACGCTCCCCGTTCTCAATCTGTCCAATATGTAATTATACTATAAGTTACGAACGAAGTGCGAATTGATTCGTGACAAATAGATTGAGATTCCATTGAATGATATGATTAAACAAAAATCCCCCCTACTTTCGATGAAAGTAAGGGGGGATTCACCAAGGGAAGTGAAAGTGTATTATTGAACGACAACTTCTCCGATCATTCCTCCATGCTGTTCTGGAGTTCCGCATTCAGGAACACTGCATAGGAACTTAAATGTTCCAGTTTTTTCAGCATTGATTTCCAATGTAACGGTTTCCCCGGCGGCAATATCTTCACTGATAAATCCAAGTTCAGGAATCAAGACTCCGTGCGGCATATTTCCTGTATTGGTAACTGTCACCACATTGCTACCCTTTTTCAATTCCAATTTATTTTCAAAACCCCAGTCTTTAATCGTTAATGGAATTCCTTCTTCCTCTACTGAAGTCTCATTCTTAGCTGTTGAGCCGATTACTTGAACTTGAGTTGAGACAGATTTCATTTCCATTACAGTACTGGCTACTTTTTTATCCAAGTCATGCTGGCTTTCATGGGCTGCTTCAGCTGGTCCTTTGGCCGCTTCCACATCATTAGCAATGAGGGCTTTCTCCAATTCAGTTACATCCTTCAAGAATGTGTCTGCTTCTGCTTTCACTTCGTCTGACCATTCAATGCTTTCAACCGTTGCCTTTGCCTTTTGAACTTTTCTCAAGAACCCTTCATCCAGATTTCCTTTTTCCAATTCCTCAGCCATTAAATGAACGCCTTGCTCAGCAATGATGTAGTTTGCAATCATCATTTGGGCTTTTATATCCCCACCTGTCATCTCTTTTACAACTTTAGCCACTTTCTTATCCAAGTCATGCTGGCTTTCGTGGGCTGCTTCGGCTGGTCCTTTGGCCGCTTCCACATCATTAGCAATGAGGGCTTTCTCCAATTCAGTTACATCCTTCAAGAATGTGTCTGCTTCTGCTTTCACTTCGTCTGACCATTCAATGCTTTCAACCGTTGCCTTTGCCTTTTGAACTTTTCTCAAGAACCCTTCATCCAGATTTCCTTTTTCCAATTCTTCAGCCATTAAATGAACGCCTTGCTCAGCAATGATGTAGTTTGCAATCATCATTTGGGCTTTTATATCTCCAGAATTCTCAACTACACCTTCTTCCTTCGGTGCATCCGTTTCTTGTTTCTGCTCTTCCTTCGCCTTGACATTGGTTTGTTGTTTATCGGCTACAGGTAGTTCTTCAGTAGTTGTTTTGGAGCAACCAATTGCTACTAGCGCTACTAAAGATAGCGCAAATAACAATATAATAACTTTTTTCATATTTAATAACCCCCAACCTATTATAATTTTGAGGCGCCCTGAACCTCTTCGCCCTAAGTGTAACAACTTGTGAAAGTTGTTACATTCCCTCAAAGGGGGTATTTTCTTTTAAAGGGTGGTATATGCATTTACTACTTTTGCATAATTTTATCCGGTAATTCAAAAGTAGCTTCTATCAAGAGTATCAAGGGAGTAACTATTAAATATGAATAATAAAATCCAAAACCAAAAGTTCATAAAATATTCACAATTGAGGGGTCAAAATGTCAATAATCATTTTAATTACCCTTATTTTTTCTCAAGCATTATATATCCCTATATTGCTGCAGAGGGGAAATTGTCTTGATTCCATGCAGTTGACCATGCAGATTATGACCATTCTTACTCTGGGATCCTTTTTATTGGGTATGACTTTCTACTCTTTTTTTGAATCAATCATTATTGCTACTCTATTAACACTAATGACCAGTTTAATTTGGGCTACAGGAATTACGATCCCCTTTGGAATCCTACCTTTTGTTGAAGGAGTTGTTTCAGCAATTATGGGAAGCACCATGGGACCAATGCTCCATTCGATGATCGGTAATAATTTCTCCATCGAATGGATAATTTTTGCTATTTTTCTCTCACTTCAACTCTTGTTCTTCATAGGTCTGAACAAATTTTTCATTGCTCCCCGAAAATTTAATTTCTATCGTCAAAAAGTGACGATTCAGCGGATACTGCGCCGTTTCTACCGATAAAGAAAATCTATAACGTCCAATAAATAAGGGTATCGTTTATACCTATTAGAATGAATAGGATACCTGATACAATCTGAACAACCTTCCCCCATTTTTTCATCCTTTTCACCAACCATTGGTCCAACTGAAAGGAATAAGCTGCAACAAACAAAATGATAAGAGGCATTGCCGTTCCCACCGCAAATATCGGCGGTAATGCCAGTCCATAAGAAACATTAAGCATCATCGGTGCTAATAAACCAAAGAAAACCCAGAACATCGTGGGGCAAAATCCCAGTGAGAAAGCAAATCCCATCAAAAATGCCTTGGTATTTCCATGAAAGGAATTGGCCCAAGTTTCAATTCGTTGTGAAACGGAAAATCCTATATTACCAGGGAGTCTCAGCCAACCGACAAAATATAATCCGATCAATAAAAACAAGGGGCCAATCAGTTTTCTTGCCCAAATGAAAACCGGCAGCGATTGATTGGAAACTTCTTTACCTATCAAAATGACCGCTGCACCAAGTAAAGTATAAACAACCGCTTTCCCCAGAAGATAAAATAATATCTCTATTCCCTTTCCCACTTGATGGATCGATCGTTGACTAAAATAAGTGATGGCTCCCATATTGGCAGAAACCTGACAAGGAGAAAGGGCCCCTACGATTCCTAATAATAACCCTCCCAAAATCGGAAGGCTTGTACCATAAAACATGGTGACAAAGGGTTGGCTAAACCAGGCACTCCACTGACTTAACCATTGATAGTATTCAATCATATTCTCACCTTCCCATCGCATGCTCTTCCATTATAGGCACCATCTAAACTTCATATTTTTTACTATCAGGCGTTTCTGAAGGAGATTCTCCATCTTTTTTCCACCACTTTTGCAATTCCTCTGTAAGATAAGGGGTTTGTTTTAAAATAAGGGAGCCGCTTTGGGAATCAATGACAGGTTCTCTCAATCCCTGAAACGGAAGTACGGTGATCAAATTTACTACCAGAATAATAATAAACAAAGACTCCAGTCCGGCTAAAATCAAGCCAAGGAATCGATTGGCAGTAGCTAATACCGGAACTTGAAATACAAAATGCAACAGATTCCCCAAAAACCGTATGACTAATCGGGCTGTAAAAAATAGAAGGGCAAAGGCAATGGCATTATAAAACATGGTTTCCAGTTGAAACACATCGGTCACAAAATCCAAAAAGGCATTTTCCTTTATGGAGGGAAAGGGGACCCATGTTTTCAAGACAGGACTTATAGCAGGAAAAAATCGGTAGGCAATCCACAGCGATAAGAAGAAACCTGCCAATTGAACCGATTGTCTGATGAATCCCCTTTGAAAGCCCATAAACAAACTTCCCGTTAAGAAAAGAACGATCACTAGATCAACCCAAGCTCCGCTCATTTATTGCCATTCACCCTTTTTCATATGTGATATTAATTCCTCATATTCCTTTTTCAGCCGAAGATATTCATCAGCAATATTCACCGCAGACAGAACAGCTAATTTTGCCGTATCCAGACTGGGGTTGATCTTTGCAATTTCTTCCATTTTATCATCCACATATCGAGCCACCGTTTTCATATGATCAATTGGAGCATTGCCTACTATCTTATAGGGTTGACCATATATTTCAACGGTAACTCTATTTTTATCATCCTTCTTCACATTTTGGCCCCCTTGACCAGATACAATTCTTCCTGAATGATTCTCTACAAGGTATGCAAAATCCTTCTGTTTATCGCAGTTCTCCACCATGTTCTACTCGTAAGGATGAAATTACTTTATCCTGCAATTGATTCACTTCCTCATCGGTAAGGGTCCGTTCCGGATGGCGGTAAATCAGAGAAAAAGCCACACTTTTTAAGCCTTTGCCAATTTTTTCGCCGACATACACGTCAAACAGGCGAATCTGTTCCAGTAAATCACCTGCAGCTTCTCTAATGGTTTTTTCCAAGCTTTCAGCGGGTATGGAATTATGAACCACGACCGCAATGTCCCTTGAAATCGATGGATATTTGGGCAGCTGGGTATATGTCCCCATTTCTTTCATATGGGAGAAGAGTTGATTCAGGTTTAACTCAAACACATAGGTTTCATCCAAATCATAATACCCTTCCCAAACCGGATGAACCTGTCCCAGATAGCCAAGCATTACCTGCTTACCCCCTGCTTCCAGCCAAATATTGGCCGTTCTTCCCGGATGCATCCCTTCCCTTACTGCCGATTGGTATCTTACCGTTACACCCAATTGGTCAAAAAGCTCTTCCAACATCCCTTTGATCAGGTAAAAGTCTGATGTTTGTGTCGATGCAACCCAATGATGAGCTACCCAAGGCCCGGTAATCAACCCTGCCAGATGGAGAAGTTCGTCGGGAAGTTTCGTCAAGGTTTCTTCTTCTGCTAAATAGACACGACCCATCTCAAATAATGCCACCTGTTGCTGTTGCCGATTTATATTATATGCTGCGGATTCCAACAAATGGGGAACCAGAGATGTGCGAAGTACACTTCTTTCCTCGCTCATGGGCATCGTAAGTGGAATCGGTCTTACATGCCCATGAATTCCCTCCCACTCCAGGCTCCGCCCATTGTCCGTAAAAGAATAGGTAATGGTTTCCGTAAGTCCCATTCCATTCAGCAGATCTTTGATCTTTCTTCGCAGATGCTGTTCTCTGGTTAGTCCGCCGGGATTTGCCGGACCTACCGGCAAAGTGGTGGGAATTTCATCATATCCGTATAAACGGGCCACTTCCTCGATTAAATCCGCCTCAATAGTGATATCTCCACGACGAGTGGGAATGTGAACAACTAAATGATCCCCTTCTTCTTCTGTAAGGAACTGTAGACGATCCATAATGGACTTTATCTGACTCCGGTTAAGATCTGTACCCAGAACCTCATTTACAACAGATATACGCAACGGAATGGATACCGGTTTCATCTGTACCGGATATTGATCAACCATCCCTTTCGCCACTTTTCCTCCAGCCAACTCTTCCATCAATTGGGCTGCCCGATCAAGGGCGAGAACTACCCGTTCGATATCAACCCCTTTTTCAAAACGAAGACTGGCCTCTGAACGTAGCCCCAGTTTGCGCGAAGTTTTTCGAATGGAAGGTCCGCTGAAATATGCCGATTCCAGTAGGATTTTTTTCGTTGAAGGCTTCACCTCTGAATTGGCACCTCCCATGACGCCGGCAATCCCTACCGGTTTGTTTCCATCCGTAATCAGGAGCATCCCTTCATCCAATGTTCGTTCTACTTCATCAAGTGTAACCATTTTCTCCCCGTCAAAAGCAGTTCGAACCACAATTTCACCGCCAGATACTTCATCATAATCAAAGGCATGAAGGGGTTGTCCATATTCCAGCATCACATAGTTGGTGATATCCACTACATTATTGATGGGTCGAATTCCCGCTGCCATTAACCGATTTTTCAGCCATTGCGGAGAGGGACCAAGCTGAACATTTTCTATATAGCGGGCGGTATATCGGTAACAATGATCAGGCTGATCAATCTGTACCTTGACATGCTCTTCCGTATCGGAATCCAGTTCCTCTTTTACTGCTGGAGAAGGGATTTTTACTTCTTTTCCCAGGATCGCCGCCACTTCATAAGCTACGCCAAGCATGCTTAGACAGTCAGATCGATTAGGAGTAAGATCCAACTCCAATACGTAATCCTGTAGGCCCAATACCTCCGTAATGTCCGTACCTATCTTCAGTTCTGGGGAAAGAACAAGGATTCCCTCCTGCTGTTCTTTGGAAAGGAGTTTATCTTTCAGCCCTAATTCTTTTGCAGAGCAAATCATCCCCTGGGATTCAATTCCCCTTAATTTTGCCCTTTTGATTTTAACACCCCCCGGAAGAGTTGCCCCTACGAGAGCAACAGGCACCTTTTGGCCGGCATTCACATTTTGTGCCCCGCACACAATTTGAAGCTCTTCTTTTCCCTCTTCCACACGAACCCTACATAGGCTCAATTTATCTGCTTCCGGATGTTTCTCCTTCGACGTAACATAACCGACCACGACTTTGGATACTCCTCGGTTTAAAGACTCCACCACATCTACGGCAATTCCGCTTAAGGTCAATTTGTCCGCCAATTCCTGGGGGGTGACATCTGATAAATCCACGTATTCTTTTAACCATTGGTAAGAAACTTTCATCTCTCAATCCCTCCTACACCCGTGAGAACTGTTTTAAAAAACGAAGGTCGCTCTGATAAAAATGCCGAATATCCTCAATTCCATATTTCAAAAGGGCAATTCGCTCCACACCCATACCAAAGGCAAAACCGGTGACCTTTTCAGAATCATAACCGGACATCTCCAACACCTTCGGATGGACCATCCCTGCACCCAAAATTTCAAGCCATCCTGTTTCTTTGCAAACCCGGCATCCCACACCATTACAAATGACACAAGAGATATCCACTTCCGCACTGGGCTCTGTAAAGGGGAAGAAGCTTGGACGCAAACGGATCCGCTGGTTTTCTCCAAACATCTGCTTTGCAAAGGCAAGTAATGTTCCCTTTAAATCACTCATCCGTATCCCTTTATCCACCACCAGTCCTTCTATCTGGGTAAACATATGGGAATGGGTGGCATCGTCATCATCCCTGCGATAAACTTTTCCCGGGCAAATGATTTTAACGGGAACTTCTCCCTGTTTTCTTTCCATAGTTCGGGCCTGCACCGGTGAAGTATGGGTCCGCATTAAGATCTCATCGGTAATGTAGAAAGAGTCCTGCATGTCCCGGGCCGGATGGTTCTTCGGCAAATTCAGAGCCTCAAAATTATAGTAATCCGTTTCTACTTCAGGTCCCTCCGCCACTTCAAAGCCCATAGCAATAAATATATCCTCAATCTCTTCAATCACCTTTGTTAATGGATGTCGGTTTCCAAAATGAACAGGGCGACCGGGAAGGGTGACATCAATGGTTTCTGACATCAACTTTTTCTGAAGGACTTCTCTTTCCAGCTCCTCTTTCTTTCTTTCCAAGGTGGATTCAATGGCAGCCCTTACGTCATTGGCCATTTGACCAATCACAGGCCTTTCTTCGGCTGAAAGCTTTCCCATTCCCCTCAGGATTTCCGTTAACGGGCCTTTTTTGCCCAGATACTTCACCCTTGCTTCATTTAATTCATTCATGTTTTTAGCGGCGTGGATGACTGCAATGGCTTCATCCCGCAATGCCGTTAGTTGTTCCTTCATATACAATATCCTCCTTTCAAAGGTTAAACATAAAAAACTCCTCATCTCAAGGGACGAGGAGTATCGCGGTACCACCCTAATTGAATCTGCCTGTAACAGCAGCATTCCACTTTGCAGTGATAACGGTCGTGACGGACCGGAATCCCCCTACTTGCCAGTTCAGGGGCCAGCTCCAGAGTGAAATTCATCGGCTCCTTCCATAGAGGGGCTTCCAGTCTACGGCACCCTCCTCCCTTTATGCAGGAACTCCGATTACTCTTCTCTTTCTTCGCCTTCTCAAATATTCATTACCTAACATTTATTTGTCCAACTACCTAACGCCATACGGACTCTCACTTCTTTACCGCTCATTATAGGCATAGAAGGAAATCGATGTCAACATCCATGTCTCCATCCATGTCGTTGGGATCTGTATCTCTGATTAGCTGCTTCATACATGAAAATGGAAGCGGCGGCTGCTACGTTAAGGGATTCTGCTCTTCCGTAAATGGGAATGGTTAATATTTGGTCAGCTTGTTCCATCATCCTTTGCTCCACACCCTGGGCTTCATTCCCCATGATAAGGGCAGCGCCGCTCTGAAAGGATGATTCATAATAAGGTGCCCCATTTAGACCTGTGGCATACAGAGGAATATTTTGACTCTTGCAAAAGGATATTATTCTTTCAGAATCGCTATGAATGACATGAATGTGAAACAAGGAACCCATGGTGGAGCGGACGACTTTCGGGTTATACACATCTACTGTTCCTTTTAGCAGAATCACGGCATCAAATCCGGCAGCATCTGCCGTACGTATCATTGTTCCCAGATTACCCGGATCCTGGATTCGATCGAGAACTAAAAATAGCGGCTGAATTTTGCGATTGTTCATTTGCTCACTTATCGATTCCAAGGATATTTCATTTATTTGAATGACGCCAATCACACCCTGGGGATTTTCCGTATCACTCAGCTTTCTTAACACCTGTTGATTGACAGGAATGAGATTTATTCTCCTATCAGCTGAGGGGTACATCCCCTTGGTCAAAGAAAGAATTTCATCGGGAAGTCCCATTGAACGATCATAAAAAAGGTGTGTGAGGGGTGCCTTTGACTTTAGCGCTTCCTCCACCAGATGAATTCCCTCAATAAGATAGGAGGACTGTTCTCTTCTTCCTTTATTTGTTAGAAGCTTGGCCATTCTTTTGATTAACGGATTATGTATTGAAGTAACGGGTTCCATTACATTTATGCCCTTTCTTCAAATTCCTTCAGGTCGTCATTGCTGCCCAGCACGACCAATACATCTCCCTCGATAATGATATCATCGGGGTTGGGAGCTACGTTCATCTTGCTGCCGCTTCGAATGGCAATCACATTACATCCGTATTTAGCCCGAATATCCATTTCTCTTAGAGTTTTGCCTGTACCCACCATTTTATTGCTCATGGAAACCTCGGCGATGGAATAATTATCCGCCAATTCAATAAAATCAAGGATGTTGGGCGAGATCAAATTATGGGCAACCCGTACTCCCATATCTCTTTCAGGAAAAACGACCCGATCAGCTCCTATTTTATAGAGAACTTGTCCATGCCGTTCATTCTGGGCTTTCACAACGATATACTTCACTCCCAGTTCCTTAAGGACAAGGGTGGTTAGGATGCTGGCCTGGATATCCTGCCCAATGGCAACAACAACCACATCAAAATTGCGGATCCCCAGGGATTTAAGGGCCTGCTCATCTGTACTGTCCGCCCGGACGGCATGGGTGACATGGTTGATATGTTCCTGAATCCGCTCTTCGTCGGTATCAATTGCCATCACGTCATAATCCATCTCATATAAGGTTTTAGCCACACTGGAACCAAAACGCCCCAGCCCAATGACGGCATACTGCTTTGCCATCCATTTCACTCCTCTCGATCCATCCAATACTCTGTTCATCGTTAAGTCACATATTTACCTTCTCATTATAACAAAAAACCGGATAATTACTATTTTCCCCGTGCATGAAAAAAAAGAGATTGGTAAGAATATGAAAAAGAAAAAGGAGGGTAAGAACATGGATATTGATTTAAGAAAAGCGGTTCTGATGAATATTCAAGGAAGTTCTGAAGAAGATTTGCGAAGTATGATTGTGGATGCCATTCAGACCCGGGAAGAAAAGGCCTTGCCCGGCCTTGGGGTGCTATTTGAAATCATGTGGAACAATACCGATAACAATTTCCAAAATCAAGTGCTAGATACTTTACAGGATGGCATCGGCAAACAAGAACGGGTTTCTGGAGTAAACGAAATTCTCAAATCTCAGTAAAAAAAAAGGGGGTGATGGATGCAATTCATTCACCCCAAATGATTTTCCCAAATTCATTTCACTTCATTCTATCATACTTGAATCGAACTGACCTTGAACCGGACTGACACCGTAAATTTATCCGACGGCTAACCGTTACTAAAACTCCCACTTCTATAAGCTAGCAGTTAAATGTGATAGGTGAGACAGCTTTTCCTTTATCGAATTTCTGTTTTAAAAATGCTTGCAAAATGACTCAGACAAAATTCATGGGCTTGATGATTAAAATCGGCCACACCTTCACGGTAAACAACCGTTTTAAGACCCTTGAAATAGGCCCCTTGAACAGTAGCATAAATACATATCGATGTACAAACTCCTGTGATGTGAACCTCGTTCACCCCGTGAGTTCTTAGGATTTCATCCAGTTCTGTGTTGTAGAATGCATCATATTTGGTCTTACCCAAAAGGATGACCTTTTCTTTCAGTTCATTTAGATTGCCATACGGTTCAGATCCCCAGGTCCCTTTAACACAATGGGGTGGCCAAATTTTGAATTCATCATCATTTGGCAAATGATTGTCATTGGCAAAAATGACTAATTGACCGTCTTTAAGAAATTCTTCCACTTTTTTTGCAATAAAAGGTACGATTTTTTGTCCAGCCTCACCACAAGTAAGAACCCCATTGTCGTGAACAAAATCATTGTTCATATCGACTACAAGCAATGCCTTCATTTTTCTAATCTCCCTTAAACAAAATTATATTATTCAACCCTAATATTCTCTAGCCAAAATGTAAGAATTTGACCTTCTTGCCCGAACACTTCTACCTCAACTGCAGTTACCAACTCATCTATATTAACGGGGGTCTTTAATTCCAATGTTATCCCAACTGAAAGTTCTTCACCTTTTTTTATCGTATATCCCTGTCCATCTGGGGAATATAAATCTTTACCTATTGTGATCTTCTTTTGACCAATCGATGAAACAAGTTGTTCATTATATAGGTTAATGGTTGCATAGAACGGACCCACATCAGATTTGCCTGAATTTTTAAGGGTAATCATAAATGCGATTAAGGTCCCGTCTTTATTAAGTACGATGAGACTTTCTTCTTTAACAGGCTTTAATTCACTTTTCCCAGGTACAATTAATGGGATCTCTTCTTTATATTCCCCTTCCTCATCTTGCCATGTAATGGTAAAAACTGAATCGGCAAAAATTTCATAAAGATCATCTTTATTTTTCAAATCAATATTTTGGGATGGACCCGTTACAAAAAGATCCATGGTTTGATTAGGCTGAAAATTAGGTTGTTTGACATTACCGGAGAATATACTATTATTGCTAAATTTCACATCATAATCGATATACTTAATTTCCTTGTCCGTTAACTTCTTCAATTTTCCTGCATAAATGAAATTGGGCACTTTTCCCTTGGATGGCTTTACTTCAAGGGTGAATTCCCAATTGAGGGTACGATTGGTTAATGCATACTCCCTATTGGATTTTTCAATAATATAAAGGAAAAGTCCTATCATGAAAATAATAATGATGAGCAAAGGGATGACCCTTTTCTTATACATATCTCCACCCCATAACTAAAAAGAAAAACTCTGTTGAAACAAGAAATTATTTTTTTATAAAATAAACTAATGCACTAATAATCAAAAGAATAAATATTACAACCATTAATATATTTTTCCCACTTAAAAATATTCCATTATATTCCATCATAAGTTCATGCCTCCTAGTAGAAAGTATAAGAGGGTTTCATTTTCAATTAATGAAATAGAACTCATTTACTCTCCTAATCAGCAAATTTAATAAGAAATCAAAAAGTTAATTATTCCGATCAAAATAATCAAAATTGTTGGGATCACAATGATCAATATCATTCGTTTCGCTAAATCATTATTATTATTATCCATATTTTTATTATAAACCTTCCTCTCAGTTGGTAATATTCATGATTGTTGTAATGAATTTCCCACTGCCAGCGATGCAGGGGTTTCTTGCTTCTATGACCGGATACAGTATCCCGATAATAGATCAACGTACTTTTTATTTGTTTTCCAATAATTTCATCACAGTTTCACTTATTCGCTTATTTTCTTCATGAAAATTTCTATCAAAAAGCACAGTCAACTCTGTAATCCCATCTTCCTGGTTCTTATCTAAACTAGGGTGTTGAAGAAAAATAGTATCCCCTATTTCATTACCAATACCAAAACTGATTTTAACTACTCTGTATACAGTTATATATTTATTATTGTAATTAATGGAAATATACTCTGGATCATCATAAATAAATTCAACCAATTCTCCCTTATTTCGATACATTTCAATATCCTTAGGCGACAATTCTCTAGCAATTCTACTTATCTCCGGTGAATGATTAATTCTTTGAACTAGCTCGTTATAAACTAATTGAGAGGTTTTCCCAGAAATATCTTTTGAGCCCCATCTAATCGTATTAGGTTCTTTAATAAGATTTTGTTTAAATAAAGTTTCTAGCGATTGTTTTTTTAAATCCTGACTATTACAACCACTACTTAAAACTAGAACAATCAAAACCAAAAACAAGTATAAAATTCTTAACATAAGTACCTCCGAAGACTACAAATTTGACAAGTCAATGCGACTTATTGAAGTGATGCTACTTCTTCTTCAATTAGATCTTTTAATTGTTCAACCATTCTACTATGATATTTTATTTCATCTTCGTTTTCATTTTTTGGATATAATTCTTTAATTAGTTAATAATGGTACTTGAATATTAAAGGAAAATGAGCAAATCAATTCGGATGACGTTCAAACCGAAAAGGAGGAGTCGCCTGATTCTTACAAGAGTGCATACCTACTTATAAATAACCGTCATGATGCTCCGGAAGAAGTGTTACAAACATATATAAAACGCTGGTGAATTGGCAGTTTGCAAGATGAATTGAGTTATTTTGGTCAGAGCATTATTTAATGCTTCTTTGGGTTACTCCCAGACCAGAAATTTACCAATGTTTACCTTCAACTGCGTAGGTTATGTATTTCAAATTGATAAAACAAATAATGTAATTCCTAACAGAATATAAATTCCAATATTTACAATCACTGATTCATACTTTTTCTCTGCAATTGAATAAAAAAATACCCCAAATAATATAGTCTCTATGAGATGTAAAAGCTCGTAATTATCATTATGAGCTAGTTTAAATATACCAAATGCAAATAATAAATATAACCCAATTTTTTCTATTTCTCCTTTATAGGTTTTCTCCAATATCCGATATAAAATAAACACAACTATTACAACTATAATAATTTGCTCTAAAAAATTATTCTTAATAAAAAAGTTTGAGTATAATATTTGCAGATTAATGACGGTAAGGAGATACTGTGCCTTTTTTTCTCTTTCTGTTTTATATTTCTTTTCAATAATTATATAAAAAGGCAGAATCATTAATAATGATAAAATAAGTTTAGAAATCATAATTTCACTCTTTTCTTGGATAAATCCCCCATCTAACAAATTAGATGGGGACAATATTAATCATATAACAATTAAGATTTCATATGCATCTTCTACATCACCATGTGCAACTCCAGAAACACTCCAAATTTGGTATGCTAAAACAGCAGAAATTCCTAATCCGCCAATTAGTCCAATAACCGTTGCTGCAGTTATATAATGCTCCCATAGGGTGAGACACGGGAGCGTGATAAATAAGTTATAATAGAGCTATGAAAAAACGAAACCGATATACCGCAGAATTTAAAACAAAGGTGGTTCTCGAGGTCATGCGCGAAGAGCAGACCGTCAATGAGATAGCTGCCAAATATGAACTAAATCCCGTGATGATTAGTCGATGGAAGGCCGAGTTCTTAGAGCGCTCCTCAATGGTATTTGAAAAGGGACAAAGTGAGATGGATAAAGTTCGCAAAGAATATGAATCGAAACAGGAACATCTAGAGAAGCTGGTCGGTCAATTAACCGTTGAAATTGACTGGCTCAAAAAAAATCTGGACTTAAATAAATCGCTCCAGGAACGGAAGAACATGATCGAACGCGATCATCCGACGATCAGTATCAAGCGGCAGGCGGCCCTGAGTAATTGCAAGAACTTATAAGCTGTTAGTTTCTTGACGTACCTATCAATGTCAATAACATTGATAAGATTTGTAAAATTTTTTGAATCAAGTGCAGATAATAGTTCCTTTATTGCGGATTTTGTGGTATCCTTGTCCATAGCTTCTCCTTATTATTAGGGATTTTGACAGGACTATCTGTTACCTTTGGTTAACAAGAACTATGGATTAATTGGATACAAAAATATGGTTTCTGTATTAATCTCCTTATTCTTACCCCATGCTACTGTAATTTTTGCGTACTCAATTTCTTTACTAAGTTCTTCAAAATTAAGGTTTGTTGTACCACCTGAATAGTTGTTTTCCCCGTAAGATTTCCAATTTGAAATATCCTGCCCCGTTAATTCATTAGATTGCTCACCTATCTTGTTAGTATTATATGAAGTTGTATATTTCAAATAATCTATATTCAGCTTTTTCTTTGGTTTTATTACCGTGTTAACAAAATATTTACCATCCATTACTTTGACTGTAACTGTACTGAACCATTGTTCAGATTCTCCCTGAAGTATAATCGCAGGATCATTTCCACAACCTTGTAATAAAAATAAAAAGAATAAGAGTAACATTTTTACCATTATTTTTCTCATAATTTCACCACCACAAAATTTGTATAAACCCCCCAAGCCTGAGAAAATTTCGGGGGGGATTTTGTACACTTTTTTATTTAATAGGTGGCACTGATGCTGTACCAAATCCGGCACTTAATTCATCAGACCAGGTTGAAGTACCCCTCTTAAAGTCAAATCTTACATTCATGGCATTCCAAGTATCGTTTTCAATGATACTTATATGGCCCCAATCTGCTGGAGTTTTATGATATTCTATCCCAGAACTGGGGGAGTCAATATAGTAGCTATTAGATACTCCATACACACTATAAATTATGTTACTTGGATCTTCATACTTCATCCCTTTTGCATCAGCATATATGCTCATTTTTGTATTAACTACTTGCGAATCCAATTGATCCCATTTTGCCATATAGTCGAGTGCTTTAACCCACCTGTTGTCTAACATTTCATATTTAAAATTAGCATAAATCGTATAACTAATAGAGGAACTTGTTTTTTTATCAGATCTATCACCTATTGAAGAAATACTTACCGTATTTTCCTTTTCCTTATTTTTATTTTTAGCTTCAACAATTATATAGGTAGAATAAGTTGTTTTAATTTTACCATTCTTTTTAGATTTTTCTTCCTTAATTTTTTGGGTTGTTTCATAGATGGTGCGATAGCGGGGTCTTACGACCCAGATTCATCAAATCAGATTTTCTTTGTCACTTTTTCATAGATCTTTTGACACTACCCAAATCATACACCAACAAAAAATCACTGCAATAGATTTTGGATAACTAAGAATAAATTTGGTATAAATCCTTAATTTGCCGGAATAAAATCCGTTGATATCATGTTCTAAAGAATTTATCCCTGAAAACACCTAATTTATCCTCAATTTATAAGGAATTATCCTCTTTCTCTTGCTTTTATCGTCCAATTATAGGAAACTGTTCTTGAAAATATCTAAATTATCCCACCAAAGGTTGATTGTGTATGATCACCCGTTTATCTCAAAATCTAGCAAAACGTCTGGCAAAGCAAACTCATCAATCTCAAAATGAAGATCATATTCGCTATGGACTGGAAGTCATAATTGGTTATTCGATCAAAATTGTCCTTTTGTTCATACTCGCTTATAGCTTTGGCATCACTTTGCCCGTTCTTTTCCTGGTACTCACATTCGCGGGATTACGAATAGTCTCTGGAGGAACCCATTTATCCACTTATCTTTCCTGTATGGTGTTTAGCCTGCTTTCTTTCTTGCTACTGTCATGGTTGTCCGTTATTGGAGCATTACAATATAAAAATCACATGATCCTGTTAAACAGCGCTACTCTAATGACCGGTTTATTTATTTGCTACAAATACGCTCCTTATGAAAATAGTCGAGCTGGAAACCGCAATCGCAACATACGTTTCAAAATACTATCTATTATTTTTCTTTCTGCTTGGTACCTTACTGTAACATTGGGATATATTTTAGAGGTTGATTCAACCTGGCATTTCATACTTAAATTCAGATATTTGCTTTTCTTTTACAATAAAATAATTTGTGTTGGCATCTATTGTCAGTAAGACCGATTGCTTATTCTGTTTAATAATATTAACGTCTTCCAGTTCTCCCAATAGTGGCATCGTTGGAATTTTTCCTTTAAACTGTCCGATTAACTTCTCATAACGATCTGCATCATATTCTTTTTCTGAAAGGGAATTTAAAAATTCTTTGATGTTTTCTAAGGCTTCCCCCGTATAATACTTTGATAATACTTCAAGAACTTGCTCCGTATTACGATTTTCAGCACTTTTTCCCCATTCCTTGCTGATTAGCTCTGCGGCCTTGGCCACAGCAATTCTGGTATCCAGATATATTCCCTGTTTTTCTTCAAAAGTGATCTTCTGCTCAGTGCTGCATCCCATCATGAATAATAATAGAAAAGATATAGCAGTTATCCGAGTTAGAATGAGTTTCAAATCAAGTAGCACCTCCTTCCTTACCGTTTTCAGAAGCAATCCTTTCATCTTTCAATGTCACTCAGAATACTGCAAGTTAAGGGATTCCTCCTGTCTCTAATCCTATCTTAATCAAAATATTTTTCAATAAATTTTGGATAATTCAGAATAAAATAGGTATAATTCCTTGATTTTCTAGGATGATTTTGGAACCATTAGGCATCAAAATCATTGATGGTGAGGAATAAACACCCGTTATTTATGGTATCTGTATTAATAAATCTCATTTTAGAACATGATAATAAAGCATGGGTATAATTTTCCCAAAACATCACAGGTTGGTTGACAATTCAGAGGGGGTTGAATAGTGGAGGAATATAAAAAAAACAGTTTGACTCTAACAGGTGCAATAGGTTTAGGTACCGGAGTGATGATCGGAGCAGGAATATTCGCACTCATGGGGCAAGTTGCTGAATTGGCCGGGACATTTTTTCCATTCACTTTTATTGTAGGTGCAATTGTTACCGCGTTCAGCGCTTATTCATATATTAAAATGTCAAACGCATTTCCTTCAGCCGGTGGAATTGCCATTTTTTTAGTGAATGCCTATGGTAAAAGCACGATTGCAGCGACGGCTTCACTTTCAATGGCTATTTCAATGGTGATTAATCAAAGTCTTGTTGCTCGTACGTTCGCCGTGTACACACTTCAATTATTCAATGTTAAATCAGAAAATTTTCTTGTTCCAGTTATAGGTGTTGCGCTCCTTGCTTTTGCTTTTGTAATGAATATTTCCCGCAACCGATTTATCGAAGTCTTCTCTTCGATCACATCCTTACTCAAAATTGGCGGTATTGCCGTATTCGCAATTGTTGGATTATGGATCTCAAATTTTTCTTTTGACAGCATGAAAGAAAGTGTGCCTGATCAAACCATTAGTGGATATGTTGCTGCTGTAGCGTTGACCCTTATCGCTTTCAAAGGATTTACAACAATCACCAACAGCGGTTCAGAAATTATTGACCCTCATCGAAATGTAGGCAGAGCGATCATTATTTCCACCTCCATTGTTGCAGTTATTTATATATTAGTAGCTTGGGCAGTAGCAAGTAATCTTTCTTTAGGTGAGATTATTCAAGCTAGAGACTTCGCGTTAGCAGAAGCGGCACGACCAGCCTTTGGCAATTACGGACTATGGTTTACAGTAAGTATAGCGATTATCGCAACCGTTTCCGGTGTAGTTGCAAGTGTTTTTGCCGTATCCCGTATGACAGCCATGCTTACAGACATGAAATTAATTCCTCATAGGCACTTTAAGATGCCAGGAAGTATTCAAAAACACATGGTTGTCTACATGATTGTGATTGCCATGATTTTAACAATTTCATTTGATTTAAGCAGAATTGCCTCTCTTGGGGCTATCTTATATTTGGTTATGGACATTATTGTTCACTGGGGAGTCTTGCGGCATCTTCTCGATAAAATCAAAGCAAATCCTTATATTGTAATCACAGCGATTGTTTTTGATGTAGTTGTATTAAGCGCTTTCCTTTGGGTAAAAGCAACCACCGATATTTTTGTAATCGTAGCCTCCTTTATTATGATGCTGCTTATTTTCTTCGCTGAAAAGTTCTTTTTAAAGTCAATTTGACCTAATAATAATCAAAACTCTACAATGGATAAATGATAATCGACAAAAGGGATGCGCTTATGGCATCCCTTTTTACTACAAATCATATTTTGGACGACTATCACTTCTTAATTGGAGTAAACCACCTTCAAACTCCAATCTGAAGTAAATTTCCTCTATCTTACCGATGCTCCTTTAGTTCAGCCACTTTGGCGGCATCCAGCTTCTTAATCACTTCCACCATCAATTTCACCGCATGATCAAAATCATCCCGATGAAGGATGGAAGCATGGCTGTGGATGTAACGGGTCGCAACGCTAATTACCATGGACGGAACCCCTTTTCCATGGAGATGCATACGACCGGCATCGGTTCCTCCACCTGCCATAGCATCGTACTGATACGGAATCTTGTGCTCCTCGGCCGTTTCAATCACCAGATCCCGCAGACCACGATGGGGCACCATGGTGGCATCATATATGAGAATTTGCGGACCCTCACCCATTTTGGATTGAGCATACTCCGATGGCATTCCTGGTGTGTCGCCAGCAATTCCCACATCGACGGCAAAGGCAATATCGGGTTCAACCGTATTTACCGAGGTTAAAGCACCCCGTAATCCCACTTCTTCCTGGACGGTTCCGACTCCATAAACGGTATTGGGATGGCTTTCCTCAGATAGACGTCGGAGTACTTCAATGGCAATGGCACAGCCAATCCGGTTATCCCAGGCTTTGGCCATTAACATTTTAGGATTTTTCATCACCGTAAATGGACATACAGGGATAATGGGATCTCCGGGGCGAACACCCATCTTCTCCGCTTCCTCTTTGCTGGTTGCCCCGATATCAATAAACATATCTTTTTTCTCCACCGGCTTCTTTTTTGCTTCCGGTGGCAAAACATGTGGTGGAACGGATCCAATCACCCCTTCAATCACTCCCTTTCGGGTATGAATGGTGACTCTCTGAGCCAGCATCACCTGCTCCCACCAACCCCCCAATGCCTGAAAACGTAGGAAGCCTTTATCGGTAATCATCGTGACCATAAAGGCTACTTCATCCAAGTGTCCGGCTACCATAATCTTCGGCTGTTCTGAAGCTCCCTTTTTCATCGCAATGAGACTTCCCAAGTTATCGGTTGTTACTGAATCAGCATAGGGTTCTATGTATTTTCTCATCACATCTCTGGCAGGCCCCTCAAATCCAGGAGCACCGGGAGCTTCCGTTAACTCTTTAAACATTTGTAATGTGCGATCCAATTCCATCGGTTACCCTCCTATTATCAAAATACAGGTATATTATACCAACCTATGCATGGATTTCATACATAAAATTTCGAAAAACGAAACACCCTGCCAAAATGCTCATGTAAAACTCCGACAGGGTCATAATCAATATTAAATGAATTCATCCGTTTAACTAAACACATCCGTCGTTAAATATCTTTCACCGGTATCTGGAGCCATGCAGACTACCCGTTTTCCTTGACCAAGCCTTTTGGCCACCTTTAAAGCAGCAAATACAGAGGCCCCTGATGAAGGCCCAACCAATATCCCCTCTAATCTGGCCAACTTTTTGGTTACTTCTGCCGTTTCCTCATCGGTCACATGAATGATTTCATCATAGATTTCCTGATTTAATATAGGCGGTATAAATCCAGGGCTGGTTCCCGGTATTTTGTGGGGTCCCGGCTGTCCTCCGGCCAATACGGGAGAATTCTTGGGTTCCACCACAGCGATATGAAGATTGGGGTATTTTTTTCTCAGCACCTCACCTGCCCCGGTGATGGTCCCGCCAGTTCCTGCCGTTGCTACAAAGGCATCCAATTGATCTCCCATCTGGGCAATGATTTCTGGTCCAGTTGTTTTCCGATGAATGGCCGGGTTGGCCCAGTTTTCAAATTGCATGGGCATAAAGCTGTTTGGAATTTCTTTTAAAAGTTCCTGTGCTTTGCGGATGGCTCCTGGCATTCTCTCATTTCCCGGAGTCAATACTACCTCAGCCCCATATGCTTTCAAAATATTGATCCTTTCTTCACTCATGGTATCCGGCATCGTCAGTATCGCTCGGTATCCTTTCGCCGCTGCTACCAGAGCCAAACCAATTCCAGTATTGCCGCTGGTCGGTTCGATAATGGTTGCTCCCGGCTTCAACAGGCCTGCCTTTTCCGCCTCGGCAATCATATTGGAAGCGGTTCTATCCTTGACACTTCCTCCAGGGTTAAACTTTTCTAGCTTCACAAATACCTCTGCATCATGGGGCCCAACGATTCTGTTTAATTTGACCAGCGGCGTTCTGCCAATGGTTTCCATGATATGATTGAAAACATTATTCATGAACCCTTTTCCCCTTTTCCACGGTTTCGCCTTCCCATTCCAGCATACCACCCTTCAAATTATACAGCTTGGCAAACCCCAATTCATTTAAAAGATAAGCAGCAAACACGCTTCTTCTTCCACTTCGGCAAACGATCAAGATATCTTCATCGGGGTTTAGCTCCCCCGCCCTTTGTTCCAGTTCATCCAGAGGAATGTGAACGGCATCAGGAATCATCCCTTGTTCCACTTCCTCATCCCTGCGAACATCAAGGATTCGGTAATGATGACCTTTAGGATATTGTTTGCTGAAATCCCTTGCTTCTATATCGATATATACCTTTTGATCCTCCATTTTTCACACCTCGATTTCATTAAGTCTAAAATTATTATTCATCAAATCATGTTTCTGCCATTTCTTTATATTGTAACAAACCCCATCCGAATAGTAATCATTTTCTGCCCATTTAATGTGCAATTAAAATAAACGGGAAAAGACTTCTGTTCCGCCTTTTTCATGGGGGTCGTAGGTAACAAGAAGCAGGCTTTTCTGTTTCTTAATTGTCCCGGTTTCAAGATACTCCTTTAAGTTAAAGGGAAGAATCTCGATCATTCCGTGTTTGTGGAGCTCCCTTTCAGTCCATCCTTTCCCATGAAACTTGTCCCCCATTCGAGCAGGTTGCTCTAATATTTTTTTCATGATTGAAGCAAATTCCTGTTTATCCAGCGAAAACTCCCACCAGGTTTTCCTCGGTTTGTACTTATGTCCTCTCAAATAATCAAATTTCATCAGTCCAACGGCCACATCCATATTTCTAATATTCCTATCCTTTAAGAATTGTAAAAGGCGAACAAATAAATCCTCTAGCTGGTGACCAATTCTTCTCCATCCCTTTGATTCCCAGTAATCCCCAAATTCCTGAAAAAAATCAAAGGGGGAATCAAAATTCTCGGCGATCAGATACTGAACGGTCGTGTCCATGCGATGGGCATTCCAATATTTTTCCAACACATCTTCTACTCTCTTGATTCGGATCACATCGTCAAAGGAAAGAACATCATTGTAGAGAATTTCGTAGGGAGCATGTTCCATATAGACATATCCGTATTGATCTGCATTTTTTCTCACTTCTGTTCCTCGCAGCATTTTTAAGAATCCCAACTGCAGTTCTTCTGGCTTTAATGCAAACACATCATTAAAGGTTTTCCGGAATGATTGATAATCCTCCCCTGGAAGACCGGCAATCAAATCCAAATGCTGATCAATTTTTCCACTCTCTTTGATTTTAACTACCGTTCTTGTCAGCTTTTGAAAGTTTTGTCTGCGTTTGACTATGGCATTGGTCTCATCATTGGTGGACTGAACTCCAATTTCAAAGCGAAAGATGCAGGGCGGAGCGTGTTCCGTTAAGTAATCAAGGACTTCCGGCCGCATAATATCAGCGGTAATCTCGAATTGGAAGATGGTATCCCGATGATTGTCGATCAGAAATTGAAAAACCTCCATGGCATAGGAACGGTTAATATTAAAGGTCCGATCAACAAATTTTATTGTTTTGATTCCCGCCTTTATCAGTCGAAGCAAGTCTTCCTTGACCCGTTCCATCGGAAAATAACGAACCCCGAACTCAATAGAAGAAAGGCAATAAGAGCAGGTAAAGGGACACCCTCTACTGCATTCATAATAAACGATCCGATTTTTTAGTCCCTTTAAGTCCTCCAAATCTCGATACGGAGATGGAATCTCTGTCAAATTCACCTTCGGCCTAGGAGGGGTAATCACAGGCTGCCCGTCCTTTAGATACCCGATGCCAAAAACCATGTGATACTTCTGGTCAGCGGCTATTTCTGTAAGCAAATGGTGGAAGGTTTCCTCTCCTTCCCCATATACAATGAAGTCTACCCCAGGTAGCCTCTGGAGCCATTCATCTATGTCATAGGAAACCTCAGGTCCTCCAATGATGATTTTCACATCTGGCTTCACCTGTTTTAGCATTTTTATCACTGGAATGGTTTCTTCAATGTTCCATATATAGCAGGAGAAGGCCACCACATCCGGATGCAATTGATAAATTTCACTCACGATATTTAGTGCCACATCATTTATGGTAAATTCTTTAATGGCAATCTGGGGAAAATCCTTCTCCGCATAGGCTTTCAAATATCTGAGTGCCAGCGAGGTATGAATATATTTGGCATTCAGTGTCGCTAACACAATATTCACTGATTTCTCTCCTTTCACTGTATTGACGGAATTAAAAAATTCACATCTATCGTTTAGTAAGATATTATCAGGTTAACATGATTCACTTATACGTCAATAGTATGATTGCTGGTTGGCAATATGATAGTAAAAGTACTTCCTTTACCAATTGTACTTTCTACAGTTATTTCCCCACCATGGGCCTGGATGATAGAATGAGCAATAGATAATCCTAAACCAGTGCCTCCTGATTTTTTCGTACGAGATTGTTCCACACGATAGAAACGCTGAAAGATATGAGATAATTCCTCTTTAGGAATCCCTACTCCATCATCTTTAACGATGAATTGGATATAATTTGCAGACCCTGTTTCTTTATTTTTTTCTACGACAAACTCAACGCATCCACCTTGGGGTGTGTAATTTAAAGCATTATGTAATAAAATGTATAATACTTGTTGAATTTTCTCCTTATCTACATAGATAACTCCTTGGTATCGCTGCTCAAATATTAAAGTTATTTTCTTTTTCATTGCCAGATATCCAATATTTCTTACTATTGAAGAGACAAGTTCGTTTACTCCAATCCATTTTTTATCCATTTGTAATTGGTTTGAATCTGCCCTAGCTATCATCAATAGATCTGAAACAAGTCCTGACATACGCTTGATTTCCTGTTTCATATCATCCAATAATTGTTGTCCAAATAGAGACATTTTTTCTTTTTCCTCCTCTTCCAAAATTTCTGTTGAAGAAAGGAGTATTCCTAAAGGAGTACGAAGTTCATGGGAAGCATCTGCGGTAAACTTTTTTTGCCGTTCCATGGATTGGATAATCGGCACTATCGCTTTTCCCGCCATAAAATATCCAGACACGGCTGCAATGATGACAAATAAAAACGCGATCCCAGCCATCACATAGAGAAAGTTTTTAAAGACGTGCTGAATACCTGTTACATCCTGTCCGACAAAAAAAAGTCCCAATTGCTTGCCCTCTACAATGATCTCTTGGCCCACAATTGCCAATGTTCTTCCATTCTTCATTGTAAAAAGGAATAATTGATTTTCCTTTGGTTTTTTTCTCTCTATTTCTGATAATATACTTTTCCTTAGTTCAGGATTCCCCTCTACACCATAAACCAATGCTCCATTATTGTTGAAAACATAATAAAATCCATTAGAGCCAGGTTCCCTCCGTATATCAAGCGGTTTACCGGGAGTCCATTCAAGCAGCTGACGAGAAGAATTATTTTTTTCCTTGAGACCGTATGCCAACAGCTCCTGTTTTTCTTCATAATACAAGATTTCAACAAAGGAAAAGTAAATCATGAACAGAAAAAAAAGTAGGACGACCATCATCACCCCACTGTACCACCATGTTAATCTATGTTTTATTTTTTTAAACATTCTTTTCACCCCATTCGCCCTACTTTTGAATGGTATATCCAAAACCACGTATGCTTTTAATTAGTTTTTTGGAATACCCTTTATCCACCTTTTTCCTTAACAGACGTATATAAGCATCTACTGTATTTCGAGTGACTTCTGCATCATATCCCCAAATCCGGTCAAGGATAACTTCACGGGTTAAAACCTGTCCCTTGTTCATCATTAAAAGGGATAATAACTGGTATTCTCTTTGAGTCAAAATGATTTCTGTACCGTCCCGTGTTACTTTGTGTGTTTTTGTATCTAAATAAAGATTGTCTGCCGATAATACCTCTTCTTTTAATGGTAGAGGTTTCCTTTTTCCCAAAGCTCTAATTCTGGCTACTAGTTCCTCAAATTCGAAGGGTTTAACTAAATAATCATCTGCTCCGGAATCAAATCCCCTGATCTTATCATCTAATTCATCTTTTGCAGTAAGGATAAGAATTGGAGTTTGATCTTTTTGTTCTCTGATTTGCTGACACACTTGCACCCCGCTTAAACCCGGCATCATCCAGTCTAAAATAATCAGGTCATATCCTCCCATCAGAGCATACCCCAAGGCTGTTTCTCCATCAGGAGCATAGTCTACGGTATTCATATTCTTTTGCAATTTATGAATAATGAGTTTGCTTAGCTGCTCATCATCTTCTGCCAACAGAATGTGCATCATTTACACCTCTTTGATAAAAGATGGTAAAAAACCGAAGAGTAAGCAGGAAAAGTACAATACCTCCCGTAGCTCCATAAAAAAAGATAAAAAAGAAGGTTCTTGCGTCTGTTCCAATGAAAAGACTATGAAACAACGCAAATAGATAAGTGGGAAAAGAGAAAATATGAATGATTCGCCATATCTTTTTCCCTAAATACTTGAAAATGTCGGAACTAATCAATAATATAGCCATTCCATATAAAGAGAGAATTCCCAATGTAGTCCATAACAGAGTCTGCTTTCTATAAAAAGGGATAAAGATCTCCCTCCAGGTGAATGGGGAATATGAGTCGAAATAGAGTACCATCCCGTGAAAAAGGGCAAAAAGGAATCCGAACCAGGCTGACCATTGATGAATCAAGGTAAACATGACATACAGTTTACCATTTAGTATCTTAAGGGATAAAACAAGCCCTGTTGAAATAGACACAAACAAAAGAAAGTAAGAGGTAACCGCTGCTGCCCTGGACGTTTCCCAAATGGGAAACCATTCCTCTATATTGACATTTGAGAGGATACCCATATTATACCACCTTTTTAACATTCCCATGAAGAGTGTCAAATGAACTGGTTATGATTTCTCCGTCTTTTTTGACCAACACCCATTCAAGGAAAGGTGCCCTTTCTTTTATATACTTTGTTCCTTCCTGTTCACCTAATATGCAAAAAATTTTTGCCCAAACCTCTGCTTCTGTTACAGAAGAAGCATATACAGTAGCTTGGATTATATCCGTATCTGCAGGCATTCCTGTTCTTGGATCAAGAATATGATGAACCTTCATTCCCTGATGTATCCACTGCCTTTGCAAACAAGAGGAGGTGGCAACCCCTCCATTTGATATTTGAATGACTGCAATGATTTCCTCGGTAGAGTAGGGTGATTTTATTTCTATATGCCAATCTTTACTCTGGTTGTCCCATACCTGAAGATCTCCCCCTGCGTTAATATAGCCAGAGGGAATCTGATAGGTATGCTTTAACATATCAGAAAGTTTCTCACAAGACCATCCTTTGGCCAATCCGCCAAAATCCAACTGGTAGGAAGAGGATAACTTCAATGCTTTCATCTCGGGATAAAGGGTAATGGGAATAGAAGATGACAAGACCGAAGGATTGGTATTTACTCTCACTTCTTCTTGATACGGGTATTCCTTTAACTGTTCAAAACTGCAGTTGTACCCCAAATTCACTAGATGTTTCCCCAGAAATGGACAAAATAGTGAATGGGTCCTTTTCCAATAATATATTCCTTTTTCAGCTACTTCATAAAACAGTTCTGAAACAATCATAGGTTTTGATGGGGAATGATTTAGAAAGGATAGCTCACTTCCCGGTAGGAATCGGGACAACTTTTGCTCTACATATTGAAACCAGTCCCTTCCTAATGAGAAAAGTTCAACCTCTTCTGTATCCAATACAAGCTCCACTTCAGTGTTCATGGCAAAAAAACATATTTTCCTCATTACGAACCCCTAGTTCTTGTGACTCTAGAGTATTTTTCCTTTATCTCCGTTGGTTCTTCCCAATCCCATTGAGCAAAAATCTCCCCTCTGTCACTGGTTTGATTAAAAACTTTCGACTCCCTTGTCCTTTGCCATTCCCAGATTGTTGGATCGATGCTATCCTGTTTCCATTCTCCCTTTGGAACCTTTACTAATTGTTCTGAACCAGGAGTCGTTTGATCTTGTTTCATCCATCCCAGAAATCCTAAAAACATGGCGATTCCCGTTAAACCGACTACCCATTTTAGCCAATGTTTCATATTATTTCACCTTCTTTAACTCCAATATTTTATAATTGTCAGCCCATTTTACTTCCATTTGCATACCCTTCGTAAGAAAAAGAATGGGAACGTAAATATCCCCTTCAAACAAAAGCGACCTTTCAGGCAAGTAGTATTTGATCCGATTCACATAACCAACCGCCCTATCTGCCCTTACTACTAATTGTTGATTGTCTAAATTAATCTCCATAATCTCATATTTCTCAAACCAATTTACCTGGGCATTTACAATCTCTGCTAATTTCTTTGCAGGTGCCAGGATCTGCCCACCAACGACCTTCACCTTCATGGGGTATATGGTATTTTCATACCTAAGATTTATCACTGCTGATTCAATAAATTGACTTCTTTCACTTGTATACTTGCTTTCATTTTCTCCGTCGTCCTTGCTTTCACCCTCACTATACTTTTCATCATCATTTTCTTCATGTTCATCTTTTTCTCCATATTCTTCGTATTGCTCATCCCCTTCAGTCCATTCGTGTTTTTCCTTTCGGTCTTCACTTTCATCAAACGCCCAAACCGAGAAAGAGAGTGCCATGAAAGACAGAAAAAATATCATTGGTACAATAACCCATTTGTTACTACCTAATTTAAATCCTTTTTTCATTTGATCCACCTTCCTTTCATCCATAACATAGCCATATAAAATGAAAGGAAAATGAAAAATAGCGGATTCATGCAATATTCTAAAAAGGCTTGATTTTTTCCCCGGACAACGGTATGATGAGATTAAAATAATTGATTGATCAAGGGGAGTAGCTTTTACGATAAAGTCGTCAGGTCAGGGGAAACCCTCGGCTTTATCGGCAGCTTAAACGTTGTTAGCAAGACCTTAACCAATATTGGGTTAAGGTCTTTTTATATACAATGATAAAACCTGGAGGGGATGAATATGAGAACATTACCGATCTCTGTAAAAAATGAGTTAGTGGAAAAAAACAAGGAAGAAATTTTGCAGAATAAGGACATTCTAAAGGAGATAGAAGAAAAGGTGGAAAACAACATTATGAAGAAAAGTTTTGCGCCTCATCCAAGAAATACGAATAATCACGCATAATGGAGGTGTTTTCTTTGGAATGGTTTTCCGCTGAATTTTTCACTGCGTTGCTATCCATCATCATCATTGACCTGGTTTTGGCAGGAGATAATGCCGTTGTTATTGGTATGGCGGCCAGAAACCTGCCAAAAGAATCCCAGAAAAAAGCCATCTTCTGGGGGACCTTTGGAGCTATTGGAATAAGAGCAGTTGCGACACTGCTTGTAGTTTATTTGTTAAAAATACCTTTTCTGTTATTGGCCGGAGGTCTGGTATTGATATGGATTTCATACAAGCTCCTTGTGGAAGAAAAAAAACATGAGGAAGTTAAAGCAGGAAAAAATCTTGTCGAAGCAATAAAAACCATCATGATCGCCGATGCGATGATGGGATTGGACAATGTTATTGCCGTAGCAGGTGCAGCCAAGGATTCCTACTTCTTGGTTATCTTGGGTCTTTTAATCAGCATCCCTATTGTCGTATGGGGAAGTACTCTAATCCTCAAATGGATGGAGCGATTCCCCTTCATCATTTATTTTGGCGCGGGTGTTCTGGCTTTTACTGCAGCAAAGATGATTACTGATGAGCCCTTCTTAATCAATTTTTTTGAAGGGAATCCCATCATCAAGTGGATGATCATCCTGGTTATTGTTGCAGGGGTGCTTCTTACGGGGAAAGTCGTCAATCAAAAAAGAAAGTTCAAGTCACCTGAATTGACTTGAACCTTTTTCATTACATCCGTACAATTTATCGCCAAACTCGACATGCATACGTGCAAATCCCCTTGTTCCATTCTTAGAGGCACTTAATCATCGGATAAACGGTGAAAAAATGACATCCATGGTGTCCAAAACCATCGGAATAAAGGTCCTGAAAATTGGTTGAATGGTATACTGATCCAGAGGAGTAATCACCAAAAACAAAAAGAGAAATATTCCATAGGCTTCATATTGGGTCATTCTCGCCCTTATGTCTTTTGGAGCCAGGTCCTCAATCATCCGATATCCATCCAAAGGGGGAAAGGGAAGCAAGTTGAAAACAAATAAAACCACATTTAAGTAGATCAGTATGTTAAAAAATTGATACAACACTTCATTCATTTGGGCCGACAAATTGTCTAATACCCCCGTCCCTGCTAAACCATAATAAACCGCCATTCCCAGAGCAGCAACAAACAAATTGCTTACTGGTCCTGCCGCTGATACCAAAAATCCAGCCAAACGGGGATTTTTGAAAAAGAAGCGATTGACCGGAACCGGTTTCGCCCATCCAAACCCGGCAATAAAAATAAACAACGTACCCAATATATCCAAATGGGCCAGTGGAGATAATGTTAATCTCCCCTGATTTTTTGCCGTAGGATCACCAAACTTCCAAGCCACATAGGCATGGGAAAACTCATGTACAGAAAAGGCAACGGCAAGTGCAACAACCACATAGGGAATCTGCTCAAGGGGAAAAGCTAAAAAACGACTGAAATCCATCTCTAATCTCCCATCTCAGTGATTTCCAATCGAAGGAACTTATTTTTTCAATTACTTTTTTAATTTCATTATAACCTTTCTTTTTTCCAATAAGTGATTTACGATTATATTATACCATCAAACGGTTGAAGGAGAAATGTGCAGTGGGAATCCTGATTCGTGTTCTTCTTTTTATCGCTATCATTTATTTTGCCTATCGCTGGATACGCTATCTGTTTGATCCTAAACGGAAGCTTGAAATTGCCCTAGACAAAAAAACTCCTTTTTTTCTTGACGATCCAAATCATGTCCGCAAAAATTTTTCAATTGCATACAAAGGAGTTTTGTTCGAAGGCGAAAAGTATCTCGGAACAACTGAACGGGCTTTTACCGTGGTTTCCGTTTTTGTTTGGGTGAAAAATCCCAATAAATTAAAGGGGTTTGAGAAAGAGGATTTCTATGAAATCGAAAAAATGATTACAGAGCATTACCCCTATGCAGATATTGAATGGAAGAATCCCATAAAAGATTTTTTACATGGAATACACTCATAATCACGACTCACTTTGACTATTATTGACCTTTATGGTTCTTTGGAATATAATAAATACTGGAGATCAATCTATAAGGAGGAGTTTCTATGAGTCGTGATTTTTTCCCCATGCGGCCCTTTCGTTCCGGCTCTTTGCTGGATGAAATGAAAAGGGAGCTGAATGAATTTTTCAATGAGGACTTGATGGGTTTTAAGGGAGCTAAGCAACCCAAGGTTGATGTGTTGGAAAGAAATGACGCCTATGTAGTAAAGGCTGACCTTCCCGGCATGAAGAAGGACCAGCTGGAAATCTCCTTTGATCACGGTATTCTGACCATTAAAGGAAATCACAATGAAGAAACAGAGACCTCCGGCGAAAGATTTCTGTACAAGGAAAGAAAGGCATCCAGCTTTATCCGTCAACTTCCCATCGGAGAAAATGTAGTGGAAGAAAACATCTCCGCCTCCTATAAAGATGGCGTTTTGGAAATTGTCCTCCCAAAATCAAGCAAAAAATCACGGCAACGAATCATCAACATCGACTAAATCTTAGTTTATCTGAAAGAGGAGTGTTGGAAACACTTCTCTTTTTTATTAAAAATTTCCATTTGCATCAACTGACCACCCTTGTATATAATAGAAACAAATGTTCGGTTATCAGGGGTGGTTATTATGGAGCTTTTACCGGAGGATTTGGTCCGGGATCATCTGATATTCCATCTTCTCGTCAAGGTTTTGGATAGAGATTTTCATGTATTGAAACGTTCTGCCGTCAAATTCCCCATTGTTTATCTTCATCTTGCCGATTCTCTCCGAGAGCAACTGATTCATAAAATAAGGTCCACACGTGAACAGATGAGGAAAGTTCAACTCAGAATTTTGCAAGAGGAAAAAAATAAAGATGGATACACCATTCTTTATAAGCATAAAGGATATATCCATCAGGCCAATTATTCTTCCGAATTCTTGCGTTCCCTGTGTGAGGAGACTTTCATGAATTTGCTGCACCTTTCTTATAAAGAAGACTTAGTTTAGATGGAGTTTAGTTGAACTTATCCAGGGAATTTAAAAAAATGAGTCAAAGAAGATGCAACATAAATGATCTTACATTGCATCTTCTTCCAAAAATCGATCACCCTTTCGTTCCAGTTTCTTTTCAAACCCCTTGGATCAGAAGCTATAGATGAACTAATGTTTGTTCTAGCATTGAACAATAAAATTCAATAAATTTTGTGAAAAAAAGATGATGTATTTTTGTTTTTGAATAATGCTTAAACTCCTCTAAATATGGTAGAATATATTTTTCAATTACCTGTTGTTGTAAATTTTTAATTTGTTGAGCCAGCTTCTGATCACCATTTTCAATTGCCTTGATTTCTTCTTGAATCGATGCTGTTAAAAAAGCAGTGAGAATTCCGATATGATCTGGAAACTCCTCTTTTTCTATCGGATAGTAAAATCCTACTTTTTCATAGACTCCAATTAAACAGAGGAGTTCTTGCTTAAATTTCTCCGTGTCTTCATTTAGCTTCTTTGCATAGAAAGAAATATAAGGTGGTACATAGTACTTGCCAGGGATGAGAAAATAATTTTCATACCATAATGAAACTTCCTCTCGCTCATAATGTTTATGGAAAGAAAATTGATCTCGTAGTGAAGCTGGAATTTCCCGAAAAATCGTTTCATACTCTTTCCAATTTCCAAACCAAATTTGAGTGAATAGATTACATATCAACCGTTTACCGTATACTTCCTCTAACTTTTCATTCATAACATGATCCCTTCCTTTGGGTCGTGTGTGCTGAGAGCTGTCTTCATTCCGCTTTGAAAGTAAGTAAATCGAACGTTTTACTGGTCAACTATGCTTTCGATATTTCGACATACAAATCTAGTTGACCTGGTGAACCACCGATTAAGTCAACAATCACACCGTTTTTATAACTAATATCCTGTTTCAACAAATAATTTACGGCAAATCCTTCACCACGGCCACCTGGTATGCCTGATTCTTCATGCATTGGTTCCTTGAAGGCAAATGGCGTGTGATTATAAGTTGGTAAAGGATTCTGCATGACATTGTCGATTGTATTAGGATTAACGCCATATCCTTTTTGTCCGAAATTATATGCTGCCCCGACAACTCCTGGACGGATACCTTCGGTAACAAGCACGGTGCCTTCAGCTTTGTAATCAGGAGCCGTGATAACAATTTTATCTCCATTCTTTAGACCCCTCGATTTAGCATCAATCGGGTTCATCCAGACGTAATTGTCTGATCTAATTTCTCGAAGCCACGCACTGCTAATGGTCCGATAAGTGCCAATATTACGGGACTTCCAGTTTACAAATTGTAGCGGAAACTCAGCCTTTACCAATTCTCCATTGTAATATTTGATTTCCTCATGTTTAGGAATTCCGTCAAAATAGCTACCATCGTAGGAATTTTTTCCTCCTGCTACCCCCTCATCATAAAAGTTCACCTGACCGCCAAATTTATATTTTAAATGTTCCCCTACATAACCTGTATTGCTTGCTTCAAATCTTCCTCCGCGGTTAAGAACATATACTACTTTTGCCCACTCCTCGGGTTTAACTGCTTTTTTCCAACGGTCTAAATCAAAATATTTCCCCAGTCCTAATTGCCGCGCTTTAACAAAGGTGTCCATTTCCTTTTTGGACGCATCTGGAACAGGAGTCTCATCATACGCAATATTTGCTACTCTTTTTAGATAAAAGTCTTCTTCTGAATGAAGTGAACTTCCATCAACAAATGCCCCTTCCCCAACACCAGGAAGCTTCATTGCCTTTGCTAATTCAATCAAACTATTTTCAAATGACCGCACATCGGGAAATACTCTTGTTACTGGCTGATATATTCCGGCAAATTTAGTTGTAATGTTCGGATAAATGGCTTCACGTCCCCAACGCTCCAAATACGTCGTATCAGGTAATATATAATCAGCGTACTGTGAAGAATCGCTTATCGTTACATCTGAGGCAACATATAAAGGAAGAGATTTTTGATCTGCTAACACCTTTGCCTGTATTTCCCCAATTGGATTTGATAACACTGGTGAAAAACGGTTAATAAATAGTGCTTTTAATCCATAAGGATACTTTTCAGCCGCACTTGGAAGCACTTCGTAAACAGTGTGTGAACTAAACGGCAACCAAGGACGTTTTGCCGGATAACCGTCTTTCTTAAATAAAGATGTTTTTTCATACTTCACTTTATAACGGGCTAAAGGAATACCCCATGCTTTGTTTGCATTTGGAACAGACATCAAATCATATCTTCCTTCAAATTCCTTATAAAATGCCCCGGTTGTAAGACTGCCGCCTTTCCAATCATAGTTTCCTATCAGATGGTTCAAGATCGCAATGGCACGCTGACTGTAATACCCGTTTACATGCATGGCAGGCCCACGATATGCGGTAATGGCCGCACGCTTTCCATAGGAAGTAAATTCTTTTGCTAGTTTAATAATTTGCGATTTATCAATCTGCGTAATTGCTGCATATTCTTCTAGTGACTTTTCCATTACCCTCTCTTTATAAAGAGTAAAACTTGATTTCACTTTAATCCCATTGATCGTTGTATCTACCTCTAATTGTCCTTCTTCCGCTTGATCATGAGGGACAGGTATTCCATTTTGAAGAACAACAAACTGTTTATCACTGCCAAGATTTAAGTCGCTTGCTCTAAGCTTCGGACGTCTTGGATCACTCATATTTACAAGGTGTGTTGCATCACTCCAAGTTGGCTCACCATCTTTTTCTGCTGCCTGCTTATTCGGATTAAGCAGATAGTCTTCATCATAACGACGATTTTCTACTATCCAACGCCCAATCGCAAGGGCAAGAGCTCCATCGGTTCCTGGTTTTATTGGTATCCACATGTCTGCTTTTTCGGCTGTCTTGCTTAGCCGAGGGTCAATCACAGCCATTTTCATTCCCCGTTCAAGTGCATTCATAATTTTGGGGGCAAGCCAGGTTGGTCCTTTATTGGCTACCAAGGGATTTGATCCCCATACGATTAGAAATAGTGCATGATCAACATCAGCATACTGTCGCTTCTTTTTCTTACCATTTGAATAAGAGCGAACATTCCCAATTACACTACTAACACCGCAAACTCCTCCATGATGCTCATAGTTAATACTTCCGAAACTATTTAAGATAAGGCGGCTAATGAAATCACGGCGATCCCCCAGCATAAATGCAATTTGATTTGCCTTTGGGCCAAAATCAGGATGTTTCGTATCTATTAAAACATCTTTATATTTTTGATCAAACTCGGAAAATGTCATATCTCCATTTTTTACCTTCTCCCAATCATCCATCACCGGTTTTTGGGGAATATATGCCCAGATATCCTTTAGACCAGGTGTATTCAAATCTTTGCTACCGTTAATAATTTCATCATACGCTTGTTCCCAAGTAATTGTTTTCCATTTCCCGCTTCCCCTAGGGCCAACACGTTTCAATGGTTTACGAACTCGATAAGGATCATATGCCGTCTGAATTCCAGCCTGCCCTTTAAGACATGTACGTCCTCCGCGAAAACCACGTCCCTCTTTTGCAACATCACCTGTCCCTTTAACCGCAACATCTATTGGAGTATCATATGATATTTGGCCATAGGGTTCCATGTTGAGCGGACTATATTGATTCCCTGCAATTTTTCGTACGATTGAACTGTAAGGACCGGAATTAGAACCCTTCATAACATAAGCTTTAATCGTACAGTACGTGTTACACTGCTCACATGAGGTAAATATAACATTTTCAGCCGTATAATCCTGATAAGAAGTTCCCACTCCATGGGGTTCATCAAACCAAACTCCGTTCATGACCTGTTTTACCGGACCAACAAAGGCCGGCCCAACAAAGGCAATGGCTCCAAGGGTTCCCAAAACCTTTAAAAATCCCCTTCGATTCACTTTCTTATTTTCCATGTTCGATCACTCCATTTTCTGAATACTCCACTTCTTCGATTGGTAATAACTTTTCACCTAGCGTATAGAGCAAAAGAAACATCGCAATTAAGCCGAACGTAACAACCCATTCCGATAGGTTAGGATAATAATTTGGCGTCGGCATTCCCTCGAACGGTGGCACTATAAAGACCGGAACAACCATGTTAAAACGAACACCCACAACCCCGAGAATGGTTAGAATCGATGCTGTTAATATCCAGTTAACAGATGTGCGAGTCCTTTTCAAAAATAGGATGCCTAGTGGAATGATCATGGCAAAACCCATTTGAAAGATCCAAAAACTCCACCACCAAGGACCTGTTGTCATATGACCAATCGTTTGCATTTCTTCATATTGCAACCCGTAGGTTCCCACCAAAAATTCGTACCATTCCATAATCAACTCGATTGCTAGAAAGAGTGCCAACAAACTTCCTAAAGATCGGACCATTTCTGTATCTATTGGTTTTTTCAACACCTTGTTTTTAATTACATAAAGCGAAATTGATAAAGCGGTCCCCGAAACAAGTGCAGACATAATAAAGATAATAGGGAACAGACCTGAATTTAAGAACGGGTGAGCCTTTAACACTGCAAAAATAGAACCTGTACCACCATGTACCCCTAAGATTGCCAGCGGAATCCCAATAATTCCTAATATTTTCATGCGTTTTTTATCACGTTGTTCATCTTCTTTTGTCATTTCTTTTTTACCGAAGGTTAAGAATTGGTAAAATTTCGCTAACCGATTCTTCTTTTTTGCAAGTTCAATTAAATCCCCTCGCATGGATAAATACAGTTCCACTATGAGAAAAAGAATGTAAACGATGTAGAAGTGGATTTCCCAAGCCATTGTACTTGTGATATTCCAATAAATAATAGAGTTAAATACGTGATCCGGACGGCCAATATCTAGGAAAATAAACGTAATTGCTGTAATCATACTGACGATTGCTGAAAGCAGTGCTGCGCGCCCTATCTTTTCGTATTTTTTCATCCCAAAGCCATATATGAGAGTCGATAATAAAAAGGATCCCGCACTCATTCCAATAAAGTAGATGTAAAACGCCACCCATGCCCCCCAAGGGACCTCATCTGTCAGGTAAGTAGAAGCCATACCCTCCATAAAAAAGCCTTTAATGATAAAGTAAACGCCGATCAAAAAAACGGGAAGAAGGGTCCCCCACCAAACTCGTTCCATTTTGTTTAGGCGAGACGACGGAACTTTCATTTTTTCTGTATATACAACAGGTTCATTCATTACCCAACTCTCCTTTGTCTCGTAAGTTATTGTTCAAAGATAATCAGACAATTAATACGTTATTTCAAATAAATGACACTCGGCCCAGTGCCTAAATCTTCTTTTAAGCGAAACGCACGTGGACTTGCAGCAAGTTTTGATACTTTGCTGTTTGGATCATTTAAATCACCGAAATATCGAGCATCCCCGATGCAGGTTTCTACACAGGCAGGCTCTTCTCCGCGTTGTAAACGGTGGTAACAGAAACTACACTTTCTCACGGTACCTTCAGGGAGCTTCCCCTTTTTTCTTTCCCCACGGTCTACTCCATATTCAGGACTGGTAACGTCATTAAAACCGATCATTTCATCCTCATAGGATTTTCCGAAATCGAAGGAACGTGCACCGTATGGACACGCTACCATGCAATAACGACAGCCAATACATCGGTCATTGTCAATTACAACAATCCCATTATCTAATTTATAGGTTGCTCTTGTAGGGCAAACCTGTGCACAGGGTGGTTTTTCACATTGCATACAAGGTCTTGGTAAGTTGATCCTCGCTACATTCGGGTATTGACCAACCTCAGTTTCAAGTACGATATTGTAACTCATTCCAGGTGGCGTTCGATTTTCTGCCTTGCACGAGACGGTACAAGTATCACAACCCACACATTTTCGCAAATCAATCACCATTGCCCACTGTGGACCCTTTCCAGTTCTCCTCGGTGGCGTTTCAGAAACATATTCCTTACCAAACTCTTTTACTAAAGAAGAGGAATATTTCTTATGAAAATCCTCAAGACTTAAAGATCCATTAATAACCCTTCTGGCATCCTTTGCCATATTAAAGCCTAATTCGCTATCATAAGGCGATTTGGCCATTTCCTGTTTTGCATCCGGCAAAGCACGATCAAGCAAATGATTCCAATCTTTTTCGGTGAATTCACCCTTTGAGAAAATTCCCATTCCCCTCACCCCTATTTCCTTATCTTTCTTGCGTCATTTTCTGTTTTGTTTGGAAATCATCTGAAATCTCATCTACCACATCACTGGTCAACTCACGAGCTGACTTTTTAAATTCTTTCAACGTTTGTCCAAAGGCTCTCCCAATTTCGGGAAGCTTCTTAGGACCAAAAATAATAAGTGCTAACACCAAAATTAAAATAAGACCCGGAATGCCAATATTAGATAACATGGTTCATCCTCCTTTCGATAAACATAGATATTGCAAATGCCATGCCAAACATCCTGTACGGTTCTTTGAGTCTAACTCTCGGGATATCATGACATGTCGGCATAAAAAAAAGCATGACTTTTTGTCACGCTTATGACATCCTGTCACGCTTCCCCTTCATATTCATTAAGCTTTCGATATAAGTTTCTAACGCTTATTCCTAAAATGTCAGCAGCTTTCTTTTTATTACCTTCCGTATGATCTAGTACCTGCAATATATATTGCCTTTCAATTTCTCGTAATGGAAGGAATAAGTTATCCTTTATTTGATGAGGTAGAGCTTTATTTTTGGAGATTTCGGTATTTGAAAAGATATGATCTTCTTTAATGGTTTTTTCTGGAGCCAAGATACATCCTCTTTCAATCATATGTGACAGTTCCCTTATATTCCCAGGGTAATGATATTGAAGGAGAGCCTTCACCGCTTCTTCGGAAAATACCTTGGATGCATCATATTTAGCTAAGAAATAATGGGCTAAAGGTAGGATATCTTCCCTTCTTTCCCGGAGAGGTGGAATTTCAATTTTAAACACATGAAGACGATAATATAAATCAGAACGAAACTGTTCAAGAGCAACTTTTTCTTCCAAATTGACATTGGTTGCTGCAATGATCCGAACATTTACCTTTAGAACCTGATTCCCTCCAACCCGCCGATATTCTCCTGCTTCCAAGAATCTTAATAATTTGACTTGCAAGGGTAGAGGCATATCTCCAATCTCGTCTAAAAATAACGTTCCCCCATCTGCTAACTCAAAAAGACCTTTTTTTTGGTTCATGGCACCGGTAAATGCACCTTTTTCATGTCCAAACAGTTCACTCTCCAATACAGTTTCCGGTATAGCACCCATATTGATGGGAATAAAGGGTTTGTTATTTCTCAAGCTCTCCTCATATATGAATTGAGCTAAAACCTCTTTTCCTGTTCCGCTTTCACCTAATAAGAGGACAGGTGAATCAGTTTTCGCCACCCTGGTTGCCATGAACAAAATCTCTTTCATGAATGGACTTTCAGCAATAATTCCCCGCTCCCGTACTTTCGTTCTCATCAAATCCTTTAAATGCTGATTCTCAACCGTTAATCTGCTTTTTTCGGATGCTTTTTCAATTAAGGCTTCTAATTCCTTCATGTTATAGGGCTTCGTCAGATAATCATACGCCCCTTTTTTCATCGCTTCAATGGCTGTTTCCACACTGCCATGGCCAGTAAGTACGATGACCTGAACGGATCGTTTATTCTTTTCGAGAAAAGTCATCCCATCCATTTCCGGCATTCGTAGATCCAGTAAAACCACATCAACAGGATGGGCCTCAATGATTTCTAAAGCTTTTCTTCCATCAGCAGCTTCAAAAACGTGATAGCCCTTTCTGGAAAGTCGGGAGCGTAATAAGGTTCGAAATTCTTCTTCATCATCAACAACTAAAATAGTGATGTTATCTTGATTCATCTTTATCCCCCTCCCTCCAATGCGGAAATTCTAATCGAACTAAAGTCCCCTTTTTCCAAGTGCTTTCAAGATAGATATTCCCACCCAGATTTTTAATCAAACCATAGCATACCGATAAGCCTAACCCTGTTCCTTTACCCGGCGGTTTTGTGGTATAAAAGGGTTCAAATACCCTTTTTCTCTCCTCTTCCGTAATTCCTATTCCGTTATCCTTTATTTCAATATAAAGCTTTCCTTTCGCATCATAGGTGGAAATTTGAATGACTCCCTGTTTACCTTCTACAGCATCAATGGCATTAGTAAGAATGTTTAAAATCACTTGATGGATTTCTCCTGACTTTGCTAAAACAAGAGGATCCTTCGATGCGAAATTCTGTTCCAACAATATATGATTCTTTTTAATCTTATGGTGTAAAAGCACCGTTACTTCATTGATTGTTTCATGAACAGAAACTGGCTCTAGTTCCTTTGTGCTTTTTCGTGAAAAGTTTAATAGATTTTGAGTAATTGTTTTACAACGATCAATTTGTTTTTGTATGGTTTCTAAATACCGCTCAATTTCACCTGATTGATAAAGTTGATTAACGTCTTCTTCCTTTAGTCTGTCTTGCAAATCCTCGCTATAAATAGATAAAACTCCTAATGGATTATTGATTTCATGAGCCAATCCGGATGCCAACAACCCGATGGCAGCCAATTTATCCGCCTGATGAACCATTAGCTCCATTTCTCTTTTTTCGGTAATATCTTCAATCACCTCAAGATAAGAGGAATGTTCCTGTTTTGAGGAGTGCAGCACAAATACCTGATGCCTAAAATATCTTGTCTTGCCACGGATGACTCGGGTGGTTACAATCTCCTTGCTGTCTTCAAGGACAATTTCCTTTGTCAAGGCTGGACATGACTCACAAAATCCACAATCACGACCAATGGTTTGCCCACAATGCTTTCCAATTAAATAATCGGGATCACCAAACCAGTTTTCTATTGTTTTATTAACCCATCTTAACTTAAAATCGTGATCAAGAAGAATTAATCCCATACCAAGCCCACTAACAACAGTATCCAGGCGCTTTTTTTCCTCAATTAGCCGATCAGAATTTTCCTTTAATTTTCTCATCATACTGTTAAAGGAATGGGCCAAGCTTCCGATTTCATCACTGGTCTGGATATCTATCTCAGTATTCATATCTCCTTCCGTAACATTTTTTACGCCTTTTTCAATCTTTTCGATGGGCTTACTAAAAAATAATGCAAAGATAATGCTGATGACTGAAACGACCGAAGCAGTGAGAAGTGTATATAAAGTTAAATTCATGACTAATTGACGGCCTGATTGGAAAGCGTCTCTTTCATACTGCTCCAATACAACCATCCAATTGGTTAATGGAACGGTTTGAATGGTTCCAACCACTTCCTTCTCTTCCAAAGAAACATACGATTGAAGAAATACCGGTTGATTCTTGGTGAGATCCTTCTTTTGAAACAAATTTCTATAAAGGCTATCCTCTGAATGATTATCAAAGTAAAGAACTTTGCTAAAATCTTTATGTCCAATGAGACGATAATCTTTATCTAAAATATAAATATAAGCATTTTCCCCTATGGGCTTGGAAACGATTTTAGAGAAAAGACTCTTTAGATTAATGTTTACAATTAATCCCCCATTGCCCTGATTCACACGATGGATGGGTACTGCCAATTGCATGGTTAAACCAGTTTCGGATACCTGAACGTCTCCTAAGTAATCCTTTCCTTCTGCTAACGTGTTTAAAAGTTCCTGATTATTGATCATGTTATTATTTTTAGCCGTTATTACACTTCTTCTTTCTAACCTAAAATTGATTTCTCCATCTTCATTAATCCATATAATGCTGTCTGCCATCGGAACATTTTTTAAAAACCCCCCAAATAAAAAATACAAATCATCATTTTGGTGATGAACTAATCCCGTATCCCTCAACATCTTAAGCTGATTCAAAACATGATAAATTGTCATTTCCAGCTTTTCTACAGAGTTCTGGATAATCACCGAATGTTTGGTTTGCAGGAATTCTTCCATTTTTTCTTGACCGGAATAGATATTAAGAATACCTAAAAGAATAAAAGGGATAATGGACATGGATAGGCCAAAGACGAGTATTTTTACCTTTATCTTGTTCCAGGGTATCACTTGCTGCCAAAAGGATTTCATTCTCATTTTATGATTTCTCCTAAATAAATAATTTCATCAAAGATGGATTGTTTTTTCTCATCCAGCTCCCATCCAATGTCTAACAGGGAATTGTAATTGGCCTTCAATAAATATCTTTCCGGATGTTCTATCGGAATCGATGTAACACTGGAACCCCACAAAACCTTTGAAACAAGATGTGCCGCTTGGACTCCTTGTTCGTAAAAGGAAGATCCGTAAGCCATATACATTCCCTTCTCCACTTGTTCCGGGTAGGCTCCCATAACAAATATTCTTTTTTCTTTTAATAGAGGGAGTTCATTGACTAAAACTTCCTCAAGGACGAAACTGGGTAAAGGAAGTATTGCTTGATAATCAAAATTCTGATCACTTATTAGCTCCCTTACTTCCTGAGAATTTTCTATAGAAACAATATCATAGTTAAGATCTAATAAATGGATTGAAGACAAGGTCTCTGAGATGGCAATTGATGTAGGTGGAGCTTTTTTATCCGTTAAGACCATGATTTTTTTTACTTTCGGATTTATTTTTGCTAATAATTCTAGCCTTTTCCCGATCACATCAATTTGGCCATTATCAATTCCTGTGATATTGGATCCTCCTTTATGTCCCGCCACTAATCCCCATTCTTCAGGAGAGGCTACCCCAATAAAGACTACGGGAACATCAGGATTTAGATTTTTAATAATCAGTGTTTCTACTCCACCTGCGGTAACAATAATATCCAAAGGGTTAGCAAGAAGTGTTGAAGCTTGATATACTATATCCTCTCCGTATTTTGACTGATATTCATGATAAACCGTATTCTCACCTTCATAGAACCCCAAGGTTTCCAGTTCATCCTTTAATCCTCTTACCTTATCATATCTACTATCGTTTGCAATTAATATGCCAATATGATATACCTGTTTCTCCTCTTCCCAATTTACGTAAATAATTAAAGAAATCAGCAATATAAAGACAGCTATTAGAAGAAGTAGGTTTTTGTTCACATATTTCTCCCCATTTCATGTAGCACTCTTTTTACAAACACTCTTTTTACTATTGTAAAGGAATGATCCGGTGTTACATTGAAGGATTCGTGAACTTTTTATGAATTTCGCGAAAAAAAAAGGTTCTGGTAACATTTTCTTCTCCAAAACCTTTTACATAGACATGTGTGTTATTCATGACCCTATTTGTATCCAAGGACGATTAAATTTCCACTCCAACTGCAAAGGCAGCTGAAAAATACGTGATAATATCCCTTCTGTTAATACCTCTTTTTTCTCTCCCGCTGCTGCCACTTTCCCATCTTCAAGCAAAAGAACATGGCTGATCACAGGAAGAATTTCTTCTACGTGGTGAGTGACATAGATAATGGTAGGTCCTTCTGGATCTTCTCCTAAAACCTTTACCATATCCAAAACCATTTCCCTGGATAATATGTCCAAACCAGAGCAGGATTCGTCCAAAATAAGAAGCTGGGGAGAAGCCATTAAGGCTCTGGCGATAAGAACCTTTTGTTTTTCACCCTGGGAAAGAAACCGATAGAATTGGTTTGATAGTTTGATCAGTCCAAACTGTTCCAGAAGATTTTTCACTTTCTCGTGATCCCGCTCATCGGTTTCTTCATATATCCCAATAGAAGCAAATTTTCCGCTTAAAACAACGTCATGGACCAAATCCTGACCATAAATTCGTTCCTGGAAAGAAGAGCTTACCCATCCTATAGATTTACGAAGCTCTCTTACATCACATTTTCCAAATTCCTGCCCCAGTACAGAAACCTTCCCCTTAGTTGGCCATTCATATCCCACGATCATATGGAGCAGAGAGGTCTTTCCGGATCCATTAAGTCCCACTATAGCCCAATGTTCTCCCCGATTCACTTGCCAGTTTACTTGATTCAGTATGGTCTTATCTTCTCTAACCCACGAAATATTCTGAAGTTGAATCACGGACATTATTTCCTCTCCCTATTGATGGTATTTATCGCCATTTCAATCACCTTATGATAGGAATCAGTACAAATCCCATCACTCCCCAACAACTTAAATAATGCATAATTATCGTTATCCGATAAGGTTCTCCTCAAGAAGAAAATTCGTGCTTTCACTATACACTTTAATAAAATACTCCTTTCGGGGAATCTTTGTTTCCACCATCCTGTTATCTCCCCACAGCCAATCTTCCTGCTGAAATTGGGTTAAATGTTTTTTATATGCCAACACCTTCTTAGTCCATGTTTTCTCAATATTTACTGCTACAATACTCTCGGAAGAAATTTCAATCAACTTGGGATCCAGTGCTTCATACTGAAAAAGGGGATAGTACAATTCCTTCGCTGTTTTAGCTTTATAAAAGGCAGCTGTTGCCGCACGAGAAATGGCGCGATGGTCGGGATGGTAAGCAAATCTTCCCATTAACCCGAAGGTAATGACGATTACCGGTTTTATCTCCTGTATGTAAGAGATCAATCGTTCTTCAAGATCCCTCTTCTCCGCTTCCTCCACTTCTTTATCGGGAATATCCAGAAAAATAGGGTTACTCACCCCTAATACCTCACAGGCCTTCTTTAATTCCTGCTCTCTGACAAATGGAAGCTGTTCTCTTGTGGTAAAAGGAGGCTTCCCCATTCGTCTTCCTTTCTCCCCTCGGGTAGCACATATTAATGTTAGATCCCATCCAGACTCTGCTAATAGGGCTAAGGTTCCTGCACATGAAACGGTTTCATCATCAGGATGAGCGAATATGGCCAGGAGTTTGTTTGTTGCCATGCTGTATCCCTTCCTCTAAGTTAGATTGATGTTATTCCACCATAATCCCGTCTTTGAAGTTTCTCTTTATAACGAATCCAAGTATCTTTTGATTCTTTTCACTGCTTCTTGAAGCTGCTCCATGGATGTGGCATAAGAGCAACGAATATGGCCTTCTCCACCCTGTCCAAATACATTACCTGGTACAACGGCCACCTTTTCCTTCATGATCAGTCCTTCCGCAAACTCTTCAGAGGTTAATCCGGTACTTTCAATGGAAGGAAACATATAAAATGCGCCCTCGGGTTCATGGGTAGACAATCCAATCTCTCGCAAGGCCTTTACCATATAATTTCTTCTTTGACGATAACTGTTCACCATTTCATCTTTTTCCCGCATTCCATTTTTCAAGGCTTCTATGGCAGCCATCTGTCCCATAATGGGGGCGCAAAGAATGGTGTACTGATGGATTTTGATCATCGCCTGTATCACATCCGGAGGACCAGCTGCAAATCCGATTCGCCATCCGGTCATGGCAAATGCTTTGGAGAAACCAGAAATTAATATGGTTCTGTCAAACATTCCCTTGATGGCCGCAAAGGAATCATGTTTCCGGTCATAGGTTAATTCTGCATATATTTCATCAGAAATCACCAACAGATCATGTTTAACCACTATTTCCGCTACTCTCTCCAATTCTTTTCCAGTCATAATGGCTCCGGTTGGATTATTGGGGTAACAAAAAATAACGGCTTTAGTCCTTCTGCTGATCTTTTCTTCAAAAGCTTCCGGCGTTAACTTAAATGAACTTGTTTTATCTGTGGCAACCGTTACCGGAATCCCCCCCGCCAAGGAAACCACTGGAGCATATGACACATAACTGGGTTCAACCACGATTACTTCATCCCCCGGGTCTAAGATTGCCCTTAAAGCAATATCAATGGCTTCACTGGCACCGACAGTCACCACAATCTCCTTCTCAGGGTTATAATCTAAACGAAATTCCCGCTGCAGGTATTTACTAATTTCCTTCTTTAATTCGGGAAGTCCGCTATTCGCGGTGTATGTGGTATACCCTCTTTCCAATGCTGAAATGCTGGCTTCTCTCATTTTCCAGGGGGTGACAAAGTCCGGTTCTCCAACCCCTAAAGAAATCACCCCTGCCATGGACGAAGCCAGGTCAAAAAAACGCCGGATACCTGAAGGAGGAATAGATTGAATGGTCTTAGATAACCGCGGATTTAGAATAAATGTGTCTATCTTATTCATGGCGTAACAACCATCCGTTTATCATCTTCACGATCATCAAAGATCACGCCATCATGCTTGTATTTTTTCAGGATAAAATGAGTAGTTGTTGAGATAACCGAATCCAAAGTAGAAAGCTTTTCCGAAACAAACTGGGCTACCTCTTTCATCGTAACCCCTTCGATCACTACGGAGAGATCATAGGCACCGGACATCAAATAAACGGATTTCACTTCTGGAAAACGGTAAATCCTTCTGGCAATGTCGTCGAAGCCCACTTCTCGCTTTGGAGTAACTTTTACGTCAATCATTGCGGTGATATGGTCATTTTCTTCAACTTTATCCCAGTTGATAATGGAAGAATATTTAAGAATAATCCCAGATTGTTCCAATTTTTCAACAGTAAATTTCACCTCATCCAAGGGAAGATCCAGCATCTCGGAAAGAACCTGTGGCTCCAGCCTGCTGTTCTCTTCCAGGATGCGCAGTAATTCCTTTATCTTTCCTTTTTCCATTCTCTCCAACCCCTTAGTTTTTTACCTTAAATTTTATCACAGGAAGGGAAAAACAAAGTATCTTTTTCTAATTTTTTTCTGAAAAATTTCCTGAAAATTATCAATTGCACGATGATCATAGTTGGTCCCAGATTCCAAAACAGATTAACCTGGCATTTTTTTAATATTTTTACTGTGTAAATATGCATTTCTATGTGGATTTTTTCTGAATATTAGAATATTATGAATATAGATGTATGAAGAAGGAGGAAAAAACCTATGTGGAAAGCCATTATTATTGCAGAAACCATATTTGCCATGAGCATATCCCTTGCCACTATATTCATCCCAACCATTTTTAAACGGATAGAAAATAAAAGAAACTGATCTCTACTTAATCCCTATGATCCAGAAGATGGACCAGTGCCTCTTCCAGATTTTCAAATGTAAAGACGAAACCAGCATCCAATAACTTCTTCGGATAAACTCTCTGTCCTTTCAGAAGAATTTCTGACATTTCACCAAAGATCAGCTGCAGTACAAAGCCAGGAACAGGGAGCCAGTGGCGAGTTTTCAGCACTTTTGAGAGAATGCGGCCAAACTGATCATTGGTTACCGGATTGGGAGCAACAGCATTTACGGGTCCTTCGATATTCCTGTCTTCTATGCAAAGCTGAATCAGTCTGATCATATCCAACACGTGAATCCAGGATAACCATTGTCTGCCGGAACCAATCTTTCCGCCAATTCCTAATGTATACGGCAACAGCATTTTCGGAAAAGCACCTCCAGTTAAACCTAGTACAATTCCCGTCCGTAATTTCACCACTCTGGTTCCTTTGATTTTGTCAGCCTCATTTTCCCACTGTTGGACAACCTTTGCCAAAAAATCACATCCATATCTTTGCTGATTTTCATCAAATGTGTCGGTTTCCGAATATCCATAAATACCAATCGCAGATCCGTTTATCACGACCTCTGGTTTTTCAGTCAATCTGGATACTAAGTGGGTGACATTTCTGGTCGCATCAAGCCTGGATTGGAGAATCACCCTTTTTCTTTTTTTAGTCCACCTCCCGGTGCTAATCGATTCACCTGCCAAGTTAACCAAAGCATAAATACCTTCCAATTGATCTAGTTGACGGTCTAATTGCCCCCACGTAACACATTGAACATTAGGAAATTTTTCCTTTGCATAGGAACGGTTGCGCGAAATCAGAACAACCTCAATTTTGCTTTTTAACCATTCCTCAACGAGATAACTGCCTATGAATCCCGTTCCTCCACTTATGGCAATCTTCATTGAAAACCCTCCCGAAACGATTCCTGTCATTACTAATATGTTATCATTTTTTTGGTTATAAAAAAATTTTGGAAAAGCCATGACAAATTGATGACACATCGCCCTGTCAGCGTCAAAAAATAAGGGAGTTTCGTTGATTTTATAAACATGGTAAAGTATATTGAAGAAAAAGCTTGTCAGTACATAGAAATGAGGGAAGAGAAGAATGAATGATCGTTTTTTGCGCGCGTGCAGACGGGAGACCGTTGACACCACTCCCGTATGGTATATGAGACAGGCGGGGAGGTATCAACCGGAATATCGGGAAATTCGCAAAAAATACAGTTTGATTGACATTGTGAAGATTCCTGAACTATGTGTTGAAGTCACCACTTTGCCCGTTCAGCAGTTAAATGTGGATGCCGCTATCTTGTTCTCGGACATTATGGTTCCATTGGATCCCATCGGGATGCCCTTTGAGATTCGCTCAGGGATTGGACCGGTGGTTGACCATCCGATACAAGCCCTGGCTGATGTTGAAAGACTTCATGATCTTGATCCCAACGATTTATCCTTTATGACAGAAACCATAAAAATCCTGTCCAGAGAATTACCTGTTCCTCTCATCGGTTTTTCCGGTGCTCCCTTTACATTGGCCAGTTATATGATTGAAGGAAAACCGTCCCGGGATTATCTGAAAACAAAGGCCATGATGTATAGCGATCCTAAAACATGGTTTGCATTGATGAACCGATTGGAGAAAACAATCATCGATTACTTGGAAATTCAAGTAAATGCGGGAGCAAAAGCCTTGCAGATTTTTGACAGTTGGGCCGGAGCATTATCTCCCGATGATTACCGTGAGTACGTGTTACCTACTGTTCAACGGATATTCCAGGGCATTTCCCATCTTGATGTGCCAAAAATCTATTTTGGAGTAGGTACAGGGGAGCTGTTATTTGATCTGAAACAAACGGGTGCCGATGTGCTTGGGGTGGATTGGCGGGTTCCCCTGAAAGAGGCCTCCCCCAGAATCGGCAATGAGATCGCGATCCAGGGAAACCTTGATCCAGCCTTATTGTTGGCGCCATGGGATGTGCTTAAGCAAAAAGCAATGGAAATTATTGATGCAGGAAGAGAGCATTCCGGTCATGTTTTCAATTTGGGGCATGGCGTATTTCCAACCGCATCGGTTGATACGTTAAAACGTTTGACCGAATTTATACATGAATACGGACAACGAGTGTAAAGGTGGTTAATATTCATGGAGAAACCCATTGGGATTTTATTAATGGCCTATGGCACCCCACGAAGTCTTGATGAAGTGGAAGCTTACTACACGCACATACGCCGTGGGCGAAAACCTACTCAAGAACAACTGAATGAACTCATCAGCCGCTATGAGGCGATTGGCGGGCTTTCCCCTTTGCGAAAAATCACCGAAGCCCAGGCTCAAGGATTAGAAGAACTTCTAAACGAGGCAGGGGGAGGATATCGGGTATATCTTGGAATGAAACACTCTTCTCCTTTCATTGCCGATACCGTGAAAAAAATGGCTGAAGATGGAATAACAAGGGCTGTTGGTCTGGTTCTGGCCCCGCATTATTCGGTGATGAGTGTCGGTACATATATCCAGGCTGCTTTGGAAGCGGCTCAGTCTTATCCGTCTTTACATTTGACTTTTATCAAAAACTGGCATGTCCAACCAAAGTATTTGCAAGCTATTTCAACTCGGATTAAAGGTACCTTGAAAAGATTTCCAACTGATGTACAAGATCAGGTACGGGTGATTTTTTCAGCCCACAGTTTACCGAGGCGAATCTTGGACATGGGAGATCCATATCCGGCACAACTTGAAGAAACAGGGAATGAAGTAGCGAAGATGGTACCATTAAGGCATTGGCTGTATGCCTGGCAAAGTGCAGGCCGTACGCCAGAACCCTGGTTGGGTCCTGATATTTTGGATGTCATAAGAGAAGAGCATTCAAAAGGAAATCGTTACCTTATCAGCTGTCCCGTGGGGTTTGTCAGTGATCATCTTGAAGTCCTTTACGATATTGATATTGAGTGTCAAAAACAAAGTAACGAACTTGGAGTTCATCTTGAACGGACACCCATGTTAAATGCCGACCTGGATTTCTTGCAAGGACTTAAGCATATCATTTTTACCCATTTAACAGGAGAAGAATAATGGAAACAAAACATGTGGCTATCGTTGGTGGCGGTATTGCCGGTCTAAGTGCTGCGTTTTATCTTAAAAAATCTGCACGAGAAAAGGGCTTAAACATCTCCCTTAAGGTGATTGAAAAAGAGAATCACTTTGGCGGGAAGATCAAAACTTCTTATGCAGAGGGACTGATTATCGAAGGAGGTCCCGATTCTTTTCTTGCCCGAAAAACTGCTGCGATTCAATTATGTGAAGACCTGGGGATTGCCGAACAACTGGTGGGAACCAATCCGGCAGCCAAGAAGAATTATATTTTGCACCGGGGAAGATTACGTTCCTTCCCTCCTGTATCCGTGATGGGAATCCCGGCCAAGCTGAGCTCTTTTGCCAAAACTCCTTTAATCTCTCCGATTGGAAAAATAAGGGCAGGATTGGATCTCTTTCTCCCAAAAGGCAACACCAAAGAGGATGAATCTTTGGGTAAATTTTTACGAAGAAGGCTTGGAAACGAGGTTGTGGAACGAATTGTGGAACCCGTTCTGGCTGGGATTTATGCAGGAAGTGTTGATGAGTTAAGCTTGAAGGCTACCTTTCCCCATTTTCATGCCATGATCGAAAAATACGGAAGCCTGATAAAGGGGTCAGCGGCACAAATTGCCATGGGCAAGTCCAAAAAACCTGGACAGACAAATACAACATCCGCTAAGCCTGGTCAAAGAAAACTTCCAAGTAGTATCTTTTTGTCACTGGAAAAGGGGCTCCAAACCCTGCCAGAAGCCCTTGTTGACCGGCTTAACGGTGATGATGTGACGTTAAGAAAAGGAACAGGGGTAGAAGGTTTACACCTGTCCCAAGAAAATAAAAAATATCAACTGCTTCTGACTACCGGAGAAACGATCTTTTGTGATGCCGTTATCCTTGCCACACCAAACTTCGTCACGACCCGATTGCTTCAATTTGATGAGGTTTTGGGTGAAAATCTTGAGATTCCATATGTATCGGTAGCCACAGTTGCCCTCGCATACCGCAAATCAGACATTCAATATCCCCTTGACGGCAGCGGATTCGTGGTTCCAAGGGGTGAAAACCGCTTGATTACGGCTTGCACATGGGTCTCTTCAAAATGGCTGCACACTTCCACCCCTGACCAGGTACTCCTGCGATGTTATGTTGGACGGGCTGGGGACGAGAGGCATTTGAAAATGACAGAAGAAGAAATCATTGAAGGAGTCCAAAAGGATCTGAAAGATATTATGGGAATTGCCGCATCTCCTGTCCATGCAGAAATATTTGAGTGGAAATCTGCCATGCCCCAATATACGGTCGGGCATCTGGAACGAATGAAAAAGGTAGAAGACCGGTTGTCCGAAGCATATCCCGGTCTATTCTTGACAGGTGCAGGATATGACGGGCTCGGAGTACCTGATTGTATCCGTCAAGGAGTAAGCACTGCCGACAATGTCACTCAATATCTCAAAAGAACTTGACTTTCGCCAAGCATGAATTCAAAAAACCTAGCCCATTTTTGGCTAGGTTTTTCTGTATCGTTTATAATGAATATGGATTTTATTTCAAGAATATTGTTTCGGTAATTCCATTCCATTTGATTGTTACTTTCGTGGTTTCGTTATAGGATTCAACGGGGCCGCTTGAGGAACTTCTATGTGAGAATTCTTTTTTATCTGGACTCATAATAAAATTTATTTCACTATTCCCACTACTTATGGAATTATCATACGAAAATTCCAACTTTTTGACAGAAGAAATTTCTGATAGTTCGCCTTTGTAAGTAATCGTTAATTCCCTTTCGAAAAAACTTTTATATCCTGAAACTTGGTATTCCGCTTTCCAGTTTTCACCCTCACCTTTAAATGTTAAATATATAGTCTCTTCGCCATAATTTATCATTACAATACTGACAAAAATCAAGATAAAAATTGTGATAAATATGAATAAAATGTGTTTCGCTTATCTCGCCCCTATTAAATTCCTAATATCATCACCGCAACAATAGAGCATGGTCTACTTTAATACACCTGTTCATCACCACAAGAAGGCCATGTTCTATTGCATATTGTGCTGCTTTCTCATGATATACGCCCTGCTGCATCCATAATGCCTTTGCACCAATCTGGACGGCATCTTTAGCAATGGGTTCTACAAACTCGCTTCTCCGAAAGACATCCACAATGTCAACGGATTCTGGGATATCCGTTAATCTGGGATATGCTTTTTCACCTAAAACCTGAGTAACATTGGGATTTACTGGAATAATCCTGTATCCAGCATGTTGAAGAGCCTCCGCAATCATATAGCTGCTTTTTTCGGGATTATCGGATAAGCCAACGACGGCGATGGTCCTGGCAGATTTCAATAGCTGCCTCCGTTCTTCTTCTGTCGGATTTTGATACATGATCTCACCCTCCCCTTTCGTCACCCTTTATTTTCCCAAAAATCCTGTTCTTCAAACCATTCAATCAATCGGGCTAATGTCTCTGAAGAGAATCATTCCTTCTTAGCTTAAAGGTTCCTCTTGCAGTTGAAGTTGAATGGCTGGAAAGGGAATCTTTTTTACCTCTTCTAGGGAAATGCTGTCTTTTTCAGGGAGGACCGATAAACACTGATCAATAAATTGAATCACTTCATCAACATTGACCCCCCAATAGAAAGGCCTGTAGGGTAAGAGATACTGTTTGCCTGATTCCAACATCAAACGGGCTCCCTTTATATTGCCATATTCAAAATGATAAATGCCTACAGTCATTTGAAGCATCCCCTGAAGATACTTGTTCTGCTTTTGTCCCATCCATATCTCTTCAAGAAGATCATGGCACTCATAGTACTCTCCTTCATTAAATTTCTGAAAAAACAAATAATACTCCTCTGGGAAAGACATGATTCACCACCTATTTTTAATCGTTGTCTTCCATTATTTTACCACCACTTTCCCTATAGCTAACCGCGACCAAGAATGGAACAAAAGAATTGAGTGCAATCGCGATTCATGTGGTAAAATAATGGATGAAATCATTTAGAAAGGAAGACATCCATGTCATTATTCAACAATTATCCCTTATGGGCTTCATTATTGGCTATTTCCCTGGCCCAAGTCGTAAAAATACCAATCCATTATTGGGGAACCAGAGTTTGGAATGTGGGGCTGCTCTTTAGTACAGGGGGAATGCCTAGTTCACATTCCGCTGCTGTTACATCCCTATCTACAGCGATAGGACTTACTGAAGGATTTCAATCCGGACTATTTGCCGTCAGTTTAATTATAGGCCTTATTGTGATGTATGATGCTGCCGGAATTCGACGTCACGCCGGTGAACAAGCAGTCGTGCTTAATAAGTTGGTAGAAGAGTTTAATCATTTGGTAGAAGGCATGAAGACCTGGACCGTAAAGCCCAAAAAGGAAAAAAAGAAAAAATTAAAAGAATTATTGGGTCATCAGCCTGTTGAAGTTCTTATAGGCGGATTGTTAGGGATAATTGTAGCATTAGCTTTATACCCCATTACTTCATAATTCTTATACCCCATTTTTCAATAAACTAAAAAGAAACATAGTTTAGTGGGAATCTTAACTCCAACTGAAACTCTAGTTGTACCGCACAGGACGTGCAAATGTTGACAGTGCAACAGGACAAAGAAAAACCGTGGGATTTCGCCCATGGTTTTAGTTTATCGTCGGTAAAAAAGCCACTTGCCTTTCATTCAATTCTTCCAACATTTGATCCGTTACCTTCCCATTCCCCCGTTGAATAACCCATACGTTTACTTTTCTTTTTCCCCAAAGATTATATACATCTTCCTTGGTTTCAAAATATAGGTCTATCTTATTCCCTTTTATGGCAGATCCGATATCTGTTACAACGCCATATCCATAGTCAGGAATATAAAGAATCGTTCCTAAAGGAAATACAGATAAATCAGCGGCAATCGTTGAGAACTGATCCCTCTTAACCCTGACACCCGAATAAGTAATTCCATATTCAGGATGGGTGGGATCCTTTCCTGTGGATTCTACTCCAGCATAATAACCGGTTGCTACCACCTCAACCACAGGGAATCTCGATAATTCCTCGTCAGTTGGATGGGTTATGATAGGGATTGCCGATGTTTTAACTGACGCGAGACCCACAGGACTTTTGAAATCTTTTTTGTTCTCCTTGACAACGGCTATACTTTTATACGAATTGATTTCTTCTCTTCTTTTCTGTTCTTTTAGGGGTAGTAATTCCTTTTGTTCTACTTCCTTGTCACTTATATTCAGGGTGTACTTTTCTTTTATTATCTGTTTCATCGGAGCTATTTCTATAGGGTTGGCAAAAACATATACCGCATATAACAGTACTCCCCAAAAGATAAAGCTGGAGAAATACTTGAAACGGTATGCAAGATTTGACATTAAAAAAACCTCCTCTCCTTACTTTTCTCTCCAAAAAAGAGAATTTCTATACATAAGGAGAAAAAGGATTTTGTTAAAACATGCGATAACCCCTTACCCGAAGCATTCGAATAGCAATTCCGCTAAATAATGCGCCAAGGAGTCCTGATGATAAAATAATTACATCCACCGTAAGGAATGACCCCTTCTTAATAAATAATCCCAATACGATTGCTGCATAAATGATTAAAGGAAGCCAAGTGGTTTTTACCAGCATATTTAAAATAAATCCGACTCCAAATGCCAAAATAAAAAATAGTGGGATAGAAATAATTAACTGGATCACATTCATGAAATCACCTCACCCGTATCCTTGTTCATTCTCTTCTTCAATAGTGTACTTCATTGTGCAAATATGGTCAATTTCAACATTTCCACAGGGGAATTGTTTGATATCCAGATCATTTTTCGTTAAAATGAATCTGTTAGTATAATTTAAGGAGGTATAGGTGATGCGTCCACAAATGGGCGGAAGACCTGCCATGACCGAAAAGCAGCAGCACGGAAGTCTTCCCACACAATACGTAAATTTCGTTTTTTTCAAAGTTGATCCAGCTTGGCGAAGGCTCCCCACGGAGGAGCAAGAAATGGGAAAAAAAGAATTTGCAGACGTGATCCGTCTCTACCAGCAGCGCGAGGGAATGATGATTTTAAGTTACTCCTTAGTAGGGATACGCGCAGATGCAGATTTCATGCTATGGAGAATTTCCAAAGAGTTGGATCTTTTTCAGGAAATGATGACAAAGCTTTTACATACAGGATTGGGTAAATATGTAACCCTTTCTTATTCATATTTATCTTTAACCAAAAGAAGCGTCTATGTCGATAAAATGGATCCGCAGCACCAAAATCCAAGGGTTTATATTGTTCCGGGAAAGGGGAAATATCTTTTTGTTTATCCCTTCATTAAAACCAGAGATTGGTATCACCTGACATTCCCGACAAGACAAGGGATGATGGATGAACATATTCAAATCGGTGGCAAGTATCCATCTGTCAAGTTAAATACTACCTATTCATTTGGAATCGATGATCAGGAGTTTGTCGTTGCTTTTGAAACGGAGTCACCAAAAGACTTCTTGGAATTAGTACAGGAATTGCGTGAATCAGAAGCCAGCAAGTATACATTGAGAGATACCCCCATGTTTACTTGCATTCACCATCCTGAAGCAATGGATATGTTAAATACCCTGTAATACGAAAAAGAAAACTCGCCAATGGCGAGTTTATTTCTTGATATTATTTTCACATGGTGAATAATTTGTCTTTTTTCCGGTTCCCTGGCAAGAAGCACAAGTTTCTGAACCGCCCAATAATAATTGATAATATCCATTTCCGTTGCAATATTCACAAAATTCTTCGGCCAATCCCTGGTTTTTCATTTTTCTCACCCCTTTGCATCCTAGTATCTATAAATTCGAAACTTATTTCAGGTAATATATCAATTATACTGAAAATATGCAAAATTGTTTTTCGCCCGAAATTAAGCGAAATTTAATGATGTAAGCGAATACATATGCTTTTTTCGCCTATTTTCATTCACTTTCATCAAAAAAATAACCGCTGAAATCAACGGTTATTTGCGCTATTGTTAAAATTTACCTTTCTTTAGCACAAGAGGTATTCCGCCAATCATATATAAATAGCGGTGATCAATTACTTTTTTCATCACATATGCTGTAAATCCGAATAATTTCCTTTTTCCTACCACCCCAACCGCTTCCCCTCTGCCAAGGGATGCGACCGTTCCACGAATATGAGGAATAAATGGAATCAATTTGCCTCCTCTGATCTGAGCCGTTAAGTTCTTCCCACAATTTTCTCCCTGCTGGGTAGCAATTTGGGCTGTTGGCGGATAAGGACGCCCTTCTTCATTAAAAATTAAGGAACAATCCCCTATGATAAATATATTCTCATGTCCTGGAGGACGTAGAAAATCGTCAACCTTTGCCCTTCCCCTTTTGGTTTCAAATCCTGATGTTTCAATCAGTGAGTTTCCCCTAACCCCTCCTGTCCAGATCACCGTTCCCGCTTTGATCTCATCTCCATTTGCCAAAATGACACCTTGATCCGTACACTCTTTTATAGCCGTATTTACTAAGAATGTAACCCCTTTTTTCTCCAAAAGATCAATGGCATATCTCACTAGTTCCTGGTCAAAACCAGGCAATGCAGAAGGAGAGGCTTCAATATTAATGATTTTTACTTTTCCCGGGTCTACATCAAATTCTTCACATAATGCAGGGATTCTGTCTGCCAATTCTCCGACGAATTCTATCCCGGTAAAGCCCGCACCACCTACTACAAAGGTAAGACATTCTTCACAATCAGGTTCATTGTTATATTTAGAAAACATGTACTCAATATGCTCTTTTATCATTCGAACGCTGTCGATGTTTCGAATACTTAAAGCATGTTCCCTTAAACCCTTGATTCCAAAGGTTTCTGGTTCACTTCCCAAAGCAATGACTAAATAATCATAAGAAAGCTCCTGTCCGTCTTCAAGCAATACAAGATTTTGATCGGGCTTAATTTCCTTTACAATCCCTTCAATAAAATTCACTTTTTTTTCATCAATCAATTCTTTAATGTCAATCTTTATTCGTTCATGATGTGCAGTACCTGCTGCCGGTTCATGTAAATGGGTGGTAATATAATGATAATCATGTTTATTTACAAGGGTAATTTCCGCTTCATTATAACTAAGTTCCCTTTGCAAATGAACCATCGTCATAAGTCCGCCATATCCTGCTCCCAAAATCAAAATTTTTGGAACCATCATCTCCATCACTTCCAATCTAAAATTTTTCCCTTCCGATATCTTTACGGGTATTTTTCCATACAAACCGATTAACCAAACTGGTGTCCTTTTTCCTATTCTAATTCCCCAAACTTTTAAGTTTTGCAAATTTTTTCTTGTGAAAATTATCACAATCACGGTAGCAATCTTTCCCGTAATTGGGATAAAAAATATTAAATGTTCACAAAATGTTCATATTCTACTTCTAGTATAGGGGGTTTAACACTATATTGCAAGTGAAAAATAGCACAAATTTGTTTGAAAACATCAATTAAAGGAAAAATCTTTAGAATCATCCTGAAAAATCACCCTTTTATTCCTCGTCCGGTACATTTATAATGATAAAGGATTATCTTAACGGCAGATAAGTTATAGGAGGTGGAGTGATATGTCAACACAGTTGAACCGTGATGAAAAAGTGTATGATATCACCATAATCGGGGGAGGTCCTTCAGGGCTTTTTGCAGCTTTTTATGGAGGAATGCGGCAATGCAGCGTAAAAATCATTGAAAGCATGCCACAATTGGGCGGACAATTATCTGCTCTTTATCCAGAAAAATATATTTACGATGTGGCTGGCTTCCCAAAAGTACGCGCTCAAGAATTAATTAACAATTTAAAGGAACAAGCTCTACAATTTGATCCTGCCGTCGTTCTGGAGGAAAAAGTATTAAATGTGCAAAAAAACGGAGAAATATTTGAGCTTACTACGGATAAAGGAATCCATTTATCGAAAGCCGTTATTATTACTGCAGGATGCGGAGCCTTTGAACCAAGGAGACTGGAACTGCCTGAAGCAGCAAAATATGAAGGCGTAAATCTCCATTATTTTGTTGATGATCTTAATTCCTTCAGCGGCCAAAGGGTTCTTGTTGTCGGCGGCGGAGATTCGGCTGTTGATTGGGCCCTGATGTTGGAGCCTATTGCAAAAGAAGTCCATTTGATCCACAGAAGAGACAAATTCCGTGCCCATGAACACAGTGTTGAACAGCTGATGAAATCAAGAGTAAATATTTTGACCCCATATGAAATTGAATCCTTAGAAGGGGAAGAAAAAATTGAAAAAGTGACTGTCTATCATAATAAAACTAAGGAAAAACAAGTATTAGAACTGGATGCAGTCATTGTGAATTTCGGTTTTATTTCTTCCATAGGTCCGATCAAAGAATGGGGATTAGAGCTGGACAAAGGTTCTATTGTCGTAAACTCCAAGATGGAAACCAACATCCCTGGCATTTATGCAGCCGGAGATATTGCCACTTACCCCGGTAAAATTCACTTGATTGCCGTAGGATTTGGTGAAGCACCAACAGCAGTAAATAATGCCAAGAGCTACATTGATCCAGACGCAAAAGTGCAGCCAGGACACAGCTCAAGCATGAAGATGTAACCATACACCTTTAAAACCCTCTGTTGAATTTAGCAGAGGGTTTATTTTTTTTCATCTTTGACACACTATAGATGTACAGATGGAACTAATGAATTTACACGTCTGCCAGTCGAGTTCGGCGAGAAGTTATTAAGTCCGCTTTGACACTAAAGAACGAACCCCCAAAAACATCCGGGTAACTCGATGATGGAGTCAGTTTGAGGGCTAATTCCCGTTCTTTAGCCTCTCCGCTTAGCACGAACTCGAAGGCTGTCCTTAGTAAATTCATTAGTTCCATCCATCGATATTTTTGGGAGATAAGTAGCAGTTTTGCAGGGCATTGGAAACTTGCTTTTAGGTGGAGGATGATCATTGATGAGAACAGCGATAAACACTTTGTATACAATTGGATTGGTTCTGGTTACCTTTATTGTTCCTGCATCCCTGATTATGGCTTCGGCAGGAACGGACTGGTCCCTTATTGGACTGATATTCGGAATTGCCAGCTTTCTTCTTTTGGGAGGCTATGTGGCGTATACTTTATATTTGGGCAACTTAAACAGTTAGGGTGGGAGGGAATAAACGGTGACTACCTACCTATGTCCTCTTTGCAACGGTCTGATTGAATTACATCATCGCTGTCCCAAATGTCAGAAGGAGATGTTGGATAAGGGGAGATTGGGAGATTTTTTTGGTCCATACAGCGCTTATTTAGAAATAGATACAATAAAAAATTCAAATGGCCATCTTGATCTAATGAATCATCAATGTATTCATATTGCTGCTTGTCCGAACTGCCATTATACTCAGCAAATCGCCATGAATGAACAACTTTTTATATAAACAGCAATCCAAACTCATGGTATACTCTAAAGTATATATCATAATTTTTTGAGGATGGGATTATACCATGACGCGTATTGCTGTGATTGAAGATATTCTTCTTGTTCGTTATTATGTAAAAGAGATTTTGGAAAGTGTTGGATACGAAGTGGACGATTATCCATCAGCAGACATTTTTTTTCTACAAACGTCACCAGAATACTATGACTGTATTATTTGCGATATTTTCATGCCTGGATTATTAGGTTGGGATACAATAAAAAGAATTAAATCAAGCAGCCATTCCCATACTCCAATCATCGTCATGTCTGCGAAATCAGACCGAGAAACAATTCTAAAAGCCATTTCCCTTGGTGCTTCAGATTTTATTGTGAAACCCATTCAAAAGCAGCCATTTCTCCACCGGGTAAAAAAGATTCTGGATCTTTCACACAAATTAAAGAAGAAGATTCCTAGAAGGGTAACCCTAAGCCTCGATCAATTGCTTGAAATGGAAAAATTCAGATGCGATCGCAGCAGTGAACCTTTTTCGCTGATTAATATGGATATTACAACTATAGAAGATAAATTGACTAATGAAGAAATATTTTTATCCAAACAGGAATATTTCGAGAAAATCTATGAACTCATTCAACCTAAACTAAGGAGGATTGATCTTATTCTCCAATTTGAAGATGAATTATTCATCCTGTTACCGATGACCGATCATCAGGGAGCCCAGGTTGTTATAGAGAAATTGTGGCATACGGTTTATGTATTTACCCAGGAACATCCATATTACCTTATGGAAATAGGAGCTGCTTCTTATCCTACTGATTCGAAAGAGATAGATGATTTGGTTAGATTTTCTAAACTTTCAAGAAAAACAAAAAGAGAATGAAAACAAAACGCCGGAATTCGGCGTTTTTAACATTCTGTAGGATTACCTGCTTCTTCTTTTGTTCTAAAGGAACTTCCACAACCGCAAGTAGCAACGGCATTTGGATTATGGATGGTAAAACCCCCACCCATCATGGATTCCTTATAATCGATTTCTACACCTTCTAAATACTTAGCACTGGATGAATCAACTAGAATTTTTACTCCCTGCTGCACAAACTCTTGATCATCATCTTGCTTTTCATGATCAAATCCCATTCCGTATGAAAAACCACTGCATCCTCCAGCCTTCACACCAACTCTTAAAAATAAGTTTTCTCCCTCTTCGGAAGCCATTAATTCCTTAATTTTTCGTCCTGCCTGTTCAGTAACTGTAATCATAACCTTCCCTCCTTCGGGTTATTGTTAGTGTAAAACCCCTCTTATAAAGTATACAAGGAAATTTTTTGTTTCACAAGGTTAAAACCTATTTGTACTATTTATATGCTGTTATTCGTTTTAACTCATAAAAGGAGGGATTTTCCTTTATTTTGTCTGTCCATCGCAAAGAATTTTTGGGTTTAACAACTTTCCGTCTTTGTGAATGTTGTATGTAGAGAAGCATATTGTGAAGCTTATCGATTTGCTTGCTATATTTTAATACTGTTGGATCTGTTAGCCCCTTTTCCTTACCTAAATATTCCATCTTCCGACGCAATATTTCAATTTTCTCCATAATAAATTTCTCCAACTTATTCCCCTTCTATCGATAACCATAATTTTACTAAATCACAGATCATTTGGAAATAGCAAAAATTGGCGAATTTTGTCAACGAATTGCCCATTTCACCATAAGAGTTTTATAATGGGTTTAGACATGGTTGATTTTATATAAATCGCCTGATTTTATTAGGGTTTGAGGAGGAATAATAAAATGAATATCTTCACGAAAGAATGGGCACCCACCAAAGAATTGTCCGCGATCGCTGAAAAGGTGGCAAATGGAGAACGGCTCACCATAGAAGACGGAATGACTCTTTATCAGTCATCTGATTTATTAACTATCGGACAACTGGCTAATCAAATCAACCTGAAAAAAAATGGGGATAAAGTTTATTTTATTCAAAATATGTATATTAATCCGACCAATGTTTGTGAAGCAAGCTGCAAATTCTGCGGATTTAAGAGAAGGCCGGAAGAGGAAGGGGCCTATACCATGTCTCCCGAGGATGTGCTCCATTATGTAAAGGAACGCTGGAACGAACATATCCGAGAGTTTCATATTGTGGGAGGCCATAACCATACCGTCCCCTTTGATTATTACGTGGAAACTATTCGTGTACTGAAACTAAATTATCCAAGTGCAACGATTAAAGCATATACTGCTGCTGAGATTCAATTCTTCTCTAAAATTTCTGGACTAACGATACAAGAGGTTCTTTCTGCACTTATTGACGCAGGATTGGAAACATTGCCTGGAGGAGGGGCAGAAATTTTAACGGAGAACTATCGAAAAAAAATGAGCCCCGATAAAGCAAGTACCCAAGAATGGCTGGATGTTCACAAAACAGCCCATCAAATGGGCTTAAAAACCCATGCCACGATGTTGTATGGGTCTATTGAATCCCTTGAAGAAAGATTGGAGCACATGATCCGATTAAGGGAACTTCAAGATGAGACTGGAGGATTTATGGTTTTCATTCCTCTTGCGGTACAACCCATGAGCAAGTCTGCATCTATTAAAAGAAGAACTTCTGCTGTTGATGATTTGAAAACCATCGCCATCAGCCGTCTCATGCTGGATAATTTCCCTCATATCAAATCTTACTGGATTAACATTGGAACTCAATTAGCCCAATTATCCATGTCATTTGGTGCTTCAGATATCCACGGAACACTTGTTGAAGAAAGAATCAGCCATGCGGTTGGAGCTTTAACTGATTCTGCCCTTACAAGGGATGAATTGATTTGGTTAATCCAAGGTGCAAACAAGATTCCAGTGGAGAGGGATACATTTTATAACGAACTAAAAATTTACGACAAATAATTGGGGGTGCCCATGCAGAAAAATAACTTTATCAATTCGATTCCCTTCTTTGCTGATCTACCCGAAGAAAAAAGGGAGGTGATTCAGCAGCTAGTCGTTGAACAAAAAGTGGAAAAAGGAACGATCATTTTTTCAGAGGACGATCCAGCTGAAGCCATCTACTTCGTTATCGAAGGGAAAGTTCGTTTAACCAAATCCACCCCTGACGGAAAAGAAATTATCCTTAATATTCGTCGCCCAGGAGAGCTATTTGCTGAGGTTGCCTTATTTGCAAAGGATAAGGCAACCTATCCGGCGACTGCCCAAATGATGGAAACCGGTGTCATCTCCTTCATCCGAAATGCCTCCTTAGAAAAATTAGTATACGAAAATCCTGATTTGGCTATTACTCTCATCCAGGTAATGGGAAATCGGCTGCGTACCGCACAAACCATATTACGGGATGTGGCCTTATACGGTAAATTAGGAGCTTTTTCAGCCACTCTCCTTCGTTTGGCAAATGACTATGGAATAACAACAGATGAAGGTCTTCAAATAAACCTCAATTTGACTCATCAGGACTTAGCCAACTTTATTGGGACATCCAGGGAAAATATTAACCGGATGGTGAGCGATTTAAAACGGAATGGTATTCTCGAAATGAAAAAAGGAGTCCTAGTGATTAAGGATATGGAGAAGCTTAAGGCATTTATAGAATAATTGGGTATGGAAGGATCCATGATTAATAAAACCGGGAATTCAACTCATACAGTTGAATTCCCGATTTATTGGAGCATTTAAATGATGCAGCAATTTTTACGCTGCTATCTTTTTTGTCTACATTTCCATAGAGCAACAATTAAAGAGATTACTCCCAATGCAAAGAGATAAGCACCCGTTAAAAATCCCGTATAAGTTACGAAATTTGCAAGTTGGTTCTGTCCAACCATCGGAGGAACAAAGGGCGGGATTTTAATCGGCGCAGTTGGAGCCAGATTGGTTCCAAAGGTTTGCAACCAATGATAAATATCATAAAGTCCATAGATACCAAAGATGGTGATAAGCACCAAAGAAATCATTCCCCAGCGGACTTTTCCTATCAATGAGGTAATCAAAACCATAAAGGCTAAAAGACCTATAAGAATTGGAAGAAACTTAAATTCCGGAAACTGTTCCTCGGTAATTTCTTCCATACCTATATAATGATTTAATGTGTTAATAATATCAATTTGTCCATCCAATTTGGTCGGATATACCAAAATCTTGAGTCCATCGGGATATTGTGGTGCGGTTAGCGTCATTCCCCACCAGGGGAAGAAAATAGACAAAACAAGAAATATGGCACTAACCGCAATTACCCATCTGCCCGTTCCATTCAACCTCTGTTTTAAAAACTCCATTAGAAGTTTTCCTCCCTTCAACCTGCTTATGCATCGTGAATCGACTCATGGATCTGTCAATCTTAAGTTCCGCTTCTATCACCAAGAAGTAAGAATCCTTAAGGTAGTTAGCCACCGGATAAATGGAAAAGAAGAAGGAATCCCATACAAGATTCCTTCTTTCTCCTTCACATCACTTAAAACATTACTTGGGTTCAACCAACAAAAATCCTTGCATTTCTTGATGCAGAGCGGAACAGAAGTTGGTGCAGTAGTAGGGGAATACTCCTGATCTATCTGCTACAAATTCCATGGTCTTGGTTTCGCCAGGCTGAATTTCCATGTTCAGATTATATAACGGAATACCGAAACCATGGGTAATGTCTTCGTCAAGGTCAATGTTAGTGACGTGAACTGTAACTTTATCCCCTTGTTTTACACGAATGACATCTGGTTCTGTTTCACTCTTTCCATTAAATACGAAGCGACTTCTGACAGCATATCCATAGACGTGAACTTCATCACCATTGCGTTCAATCCGTGCATCTTCCTTCTTCCAAACGGAGTTAGGTCGATTCACATCTTTTTCAAATACTTCTATGGTCTTGATCTTATCTGCCTTGATCATCTGAGCATAGTGAGGTTCTGGATCCACTGGAGCACTATAAAGCACTTCCATCTTTTCTCCTCTTAGATCAATCAGTTGCATACTTTCGGGGTGGGAGGGACCCACTGAGAGATAGCTATCTTTGGCAATTTTGTTTAGTGCAACAATATAGTTTCCATCTGGTGATACAGTATCTCCTTCAGCAGCTACTGAATGCCCAGGTGCATACTGTACTTGAACCTTATCCGTTACTTTCCATTCGCCAATTTTCCACTTTGCGATGGCGCTGTCCAAGAACAGAGTGGTAAGAGCAACACCATCAGCGCCAAACTGGGTATGGAGCGGCCCAAGTCCAACTTCTACCTCTGCTTCTTTTACCGTATCGTAGTCAATCACTGGCAACCCTCTGACTTCTCCGGTAAACTTCTTGTTCTTGATAGCTTCAAAGGTCTTTTCAAAACTGTATACGGTAACCGTTGGAGCTAATTTTCCACTTCCAACATAGTATTTTCCATCAGGAGTCACATCAACACCATGGGGGCTCTTAGATACAGGTACCAAAAATACATAACCGGGATTTTTCACCGGATCAAATACTTTGGCCCCGCCAATTTCTTCAAAATTGCCATTGGCAACTTCCTTCTCAATTCCTCTCCAGTTTAAAACAACGATATAGTCACGGTCATTTTGAGATGCGCCCACTTCAATGGTTGTATATGCTTCTTCGGTGTTGTAGGTGGAAAGAACAGCCCATCCATCAGAAGATTTTTTACCGGCATCGGAAATATCATAGGACCATGGGGGCAGCATCACTTCCCAAGCTGTACTCAATTTTTCAGTTTTCTCATCAAAGGAAATGGCAGCAAGGACTCCTTTATATTTCTCTTTAAATTCTTTGACATCAGCATATTGTCCGTCAACTGGAGCCGCAAAACGGGATGGCATAAAGAAATATTCTGTATTCGGTGTTACGAAGGCTGCACAGTGTGGCCCCATTATATTAGGAATCGGACCAAGGATGTCTTTGGTTTGAAAAGTCTTCAAATCGATGACAGCCGCTCTGTTATTGGCATTATCATTGGCAAATAGCCACTTGCCGTCATATTCTCCATCGGTTTCAGAAATAGCGGGGTGATGTAGGTCTCCCCATGTATATCCACCCAACATTTCCTTGCTGTCCTTATCAAAACCATAACCAGTGGCTGATTCTGGAGTAAACACCGGAATAGTTCGAATCCTTCTCATGGAAGGTACGCCATACACATAAAGATTACCCGAATGACCTCCAGAGGCGAAAATATAATATTCATCCAACTGCCCAGGGGGTACATAGGTTTTTTCAGCCGCAGTATTGGCTGCCGTTGTAGAAGATGTAATATTATTCGTCACTTGATTTGGACTAACGAAAAAGATGCTTGCGATCAAAATTCCAACCAGCAACCCGGATACTAATGGGAATATCCAACCCTTTTTCTTTTCCATACTCACTTTTCCCTCCCATTTGGGTTTTTCACTTGCATTTCTACCATTATTTTTCTACTTCACTAAGCAATTTTACAATCGTGTTCTTCTCTTCTTCTGTTAACTGAATAGCTGAACTTAATACAGCAGACATAACCACACTATCGGGTTTATCCAGAAAAGCTTTTAAGTCTTTTCCATAGGCACTTTCCACATGTTCCACAGCACCAGATAAATCAGGTCCCTGTTTTCCTCCAGTTAATCCATATGCATTAACAGAATGGCAGGTCGTGCATCCCTTGTCGGCAAAAATTTGAGCTTCAGGCACCGTAGCTTTTTGTGCCACTTCCGTTGCTGATTCTTTAGCCGGTTCTTCTTTTGCCGGTTCTGTTTTTTCTGCAGGCTGTTCATTTACTACCTGAGTGGTTGTCTGAGTATCCTTACCGATATACTGACCTAACCCCACAGTAACGACTAAGCCTACAATGAGTCCAATGGCAAAAAATCCAAGCCATCTACCCACTCTCTTCACCCCCCCAAAAAAGTAGTATATTAAATTCACTTAAAGTAGCACCAATGTATCATCTTTTCGATACTGTAGCAGTACTACTTCAGTACAAAAAATAGTAGCACCTTAAACAAAAAGTTTAAATATATTTGTATCAATGTTCACAATATATTCATCATTTGAATTAATTACAAATAAAGTATCCTTTTGTTTTTGCATGCATTCACCGGTATTGGATCGTCATCAAAGAAAGCGATATATCAGCTTCAATTCTAATATTAAATACCGGTTTTTAATAAAAGTGTGATATATATCACATTGGTGATGGTGTTCACAATTTGTTCATAAACTATAGAGAAACTATTTTCTTTTCTTAAATAGTGAAAACTCACCCTATCAATAACAAATGGGTATATCCATTGGAATATACCCATTTCCCATTTTGACCTTTTTTTGAACTTTTATGATTTAACTTTATTATAGATCTGGAATTAAAGATTTACACGTCCGCTTGTCGAGTTCTTCAGGAAGTAATTCAGATCCGCTTCAAAGTCTAAAGAACGGAGCCCTCAAAAACATCTGGGTATTTCAAAGGTGGAGTCAGTTTGAGGGCTAATTCCCGTTCTTTAGCTTCTTCGCTTAGAACAAACTCGAAGGCTGTCCGTATAAATTCTTTTATTCCGTCTATATAGCTAATAAGAAAGGGCTCGCCAATCGGCGAGTTTTCTTTATAAGCTATCTTTGTATCCCTTGGGGATGTAAGTGCAGAATGGCTCACTTTCCAAATAATCTCCTGACATGGCATAAGCCCTAGCCCTAGACCCACCGCAGATATTTCTATATTCGCAAACTCCGCATTTTCCTTTAAATCCACTGGGATTTCTTAGTGCCTGAAATACGGGGGAATCCCTGTAAATGGAAGATAAACTTTGTTCCCTTACATTTCCGCAGTTAATAGGAAGTAGGCCACTGGGATAAACATCTCCAATATGGGATATGAAAACAAATCCATTCCCATCATTCACCCCTTTCGGAGCTCTTCCCAGTCCGTCTTTTGTATGCTGTTTACCCGTCATCACTTCAGAAAAGGTACGTTCAACCCCAGGGTTTTCTTCTTTCTTGCGCTGCAATACAACTCGTCTGTAATGTTGAGCCGCCGTTGTTTTAATGTCAAAGGGAACCCGTTTGCTTAAATCGTATAACCAGTTAAAAACCTGTTCATGCTGCACGGGTGAAATCATGTCTCCTTCCTTCCCCCTTCCTGTCGGGACAAGGAAAAAAACACTCCACAACACGGTGCCCATATCTTCCAGTTTTTGAGCAATGTTGTCCAAATCATCAATATTGTATCTGGAAACCGTTGTATTAATTTGTAATGGAATTTCCAATTCTTTCAAATATTGAATCGCTTTCATCGTTAAATCAAAGGAACCGCTCGTCCCGCGAAAACGGTCATGGATTTCGGCAGTGGAGCCATCTAAACTGAAGGCCCATCTTGAAAGTCCCACTTCCTTCGCCCGCTCAATGGCTTTTTTCGTTACCTTGGGAGTGGCACTTGGAGTCATTGACACCCTTAAACCGATGTCGATGGCATATTTGGCCAAATCATAAATATCTTCTCTCATAAGGGGGTCTCCACCGGTAAATACTAGGAGGGGATAATCCATGGCAGCAATTTCGTTCAGCAACTTCTTTCCTTCTTCAAAGGTAAGCTCCCTGGGGTCTCTATTATATTGTGCTTCCGCTCGGCAATGGAGGCATTTGAGGGCACACGCCCTCGTCACTTCCCAAATCGCAATAAAAGGAGACTGATTATAATCTCTGTTTCTATTTACACCCTTTATATCAGGAAACTCTTCTTGACCATCAAAAAAAATATTAGACATATCCAGACGACCTCCTTTTTACACTATTTTAATGTGAAAAAATTCATCAAACTATGACATAAATCACAGATGATTCTCGCAAGTTATTTTACACTATGATTAAACAATGTTTCTATGTTACTTAACTAAGGAACACCCAAGGAGGTGATATTAGCTGGAACCTGTGCTTGATTTTCTGAAAAGATTACCAATTTGTAAAGAATTAAGCCATGAAGACGTGGAGCGCATCGCCCAACTCACCACACCGCAGGAATATAAAAAAAGGCGGCAGGTTTTTTTGGAAGGTGATCCTTGTACCCATCTTTTTTTCGTCCAAACCGGTCTGATCAAAATTTACCGGATTGATGATAAGGGAAGGGAGCAGATTTTATCCTTTATTCCAAAGGGGGACCTATTCCCCCATACCGGTCTTTTCTTCAAGGAAACCTATCCGGCTAATGCCGAGGTTCTGGAAGACGCTGTTCTTTTATCTTTTCCGCTACTATCTTACCAGAAACTGATGGCGGAAATTCCTCAATTATCGGTCAATGTGACAAAAATTTTGGGGAACAAAATTTTGATGCTACAGCGCCGGGTCACAGAACTTACCCACAAAGATGCGGTACAACGAACAATCTCCGCATTTATTCATTTGGCCATTGATCATGGTAAAAGAAACGATAATCAAGTCACTTTACAGCTAAATGTGACCAACCAGGAGATTGCCGACATGATCGGCATATCTCGGGAAACGGTAAGCCGAACCTTAAACCAGCTAAAGAAGATGGGAAAAATCGATATTCGAAACGGTCAATATATTATTTATGATATTGAGGATTTAAAAGAGATCAATTAAAAATGAAACGATCTAACGTATTGGAGGAATGATCATGGAACAAAAGAATGTTGTTGAACTAGATGTGCGTCCGCTATTAAGGGAGAAAAAAGAACCCTTTCAAGTGATTATGGAAACCGTAAGTCAGCTAAAACCAGAAGATACCTTTATCCTGCATGCCATCTTTAATCCGGTCCCCCTTTTGGGAGTGATGAAAAGCAAGGGCTATGATTCTAAGGTAGAGCAACTGGAAGAGGATCACTTTGTAATTACCTTTACAAAGGCAGGGTAAGATGATGGCTCATTATGTTTTGGATAACCGGGGCTTAACCCCACCGGAGCCGATGATTAGGACTTTACAAAAATTGGATGAAATCAATGCAGGAGATACTTTAACCATTATAAATGACAGACAGCCGATGTTTTTGTATCCGGAATTGGATGAAAGAGGCCATACCCATGAAACGGAAAAACAGGAGGATGGCAGCTTTAAAATTACCATTACGAAAAGAGGGTAAATGATGATGTTTCCAGCTGCTTCATCAGCAAATTCCCCAGATATAAAATTGCCGCTTAAGTTTCTGGTGACCGGAGTCATCGCCTTTTTCCTTTTAAATTTTCTGTTCTTCTGGGCAATTCCCGCCTTTGGCACCGGCAATTTTCGAGGGCCTGTGATGTGGACAGTTGCCCACCTTACCCTCCTTGGTTGGGGAACCATGATTGCCATGGGGGCCATGTATCAGTTGGTCACTGTGGCTTTTCAAGTCCCTTTATACAGTGAAAAATTAGGCACAATCCAATATTATATTTATACCATCGGGGTCCTTGGACTTTTATGGGGATTTTTTTCGTTTAACCCTTTCATCCTTAATTTATTTGGTTTCCTCGCCTTTCTAGGGGCACTGTTGTTTATCTACAACATATTTAAAACGATTGGGAAAATGAGCAAGCAGACCTATATTTCCGCCTTTGTTTTGTCGTCAGTCAGCTATCTTTTCCTAACCGTTTTATTAGGGCTGATCCTTGCACTAAATTTAAAATGGTCTTTTTTAGGCTCTTTGTACAATCGGTTATTTCCTATTCATATTCTTCTAGGTCTGATTGGTTGGTTTACCCTTTTGATCATCGGGTTTTCATTTAAGATGGTCCCTATGTTCACCCTATCCCATGGTTTTTCAGAGAAATGGCCCCGCTGGATCCTTACCCTATTCCATGGAGGGATTATTTCCACCTCTATATCCCTTATCTTGGAGGAGAAATTTTTTATCGTGATTGGCCTTATTCTGATTGCAGCAGCATTTTTCTTTTTCGCTGTCCATGTGAAGGGTATCATAAGTAAAAAAATGAAGAAAAAACTTGATATCGGAATAGAAACCTCACTTAAGGCCATCGTGATTGGTTTGATCCTTTTTATCCTCTTTCCTGTTTCATTGATATGGTATGGGGAAAACAAACTGATCCTCACCTTGATTTATTTGTTCATTTATGGATGGATTTCTCTAAGTATATTGGGATATCTGTATAAGATTATTCCCTTTTTATGGTGGACAGCCAAATACAGCACAGAAATCGGGAAGAGCAACGTTCCCCAATTAAAGGATTTGATCAGCGAATCCTTAGGAAAAAAAATCTTTTTATTGGTTATCATAGGAACAATCGGCTTTTCCATTTCAATCCTCACAGGGTATTCGTCCATTCTTTACCTGATGCAGTCCATTACAATGGTCGGTGTCATCCTCTATACCTATTCGGTTCTAAATGTTTTTCGAAAATAGTTTGGATGAAATCCGTTCGTATAGAATTTTTTTTGGGAGGTTATAATATGGTTACAGAAGAAATGGTCCGGGAGAAATTGTATGACGTATATGATCCGGAATTGGGAATTAATGTGGTGGATCTCGGTTTAATCTACGGCATTGATTTAGTTGAAGACGGAAAAAGTGTAAATATCACCATGACCCTTACTACACCCGGATGTCCCCTCCATGATAGTATTAGCAGGGGAGTTCAAAATGCGGTACAGCAAATTCCCGGGGTGGAATTGGTTCATGTCGATCTGGTCTGGTCTCCCCCATGGACGCCAGAGCGAATGTCAGAAAAGGCAAAACAGCAGCTTCAAGGCTGGTAAAAAGATAGCGGAATCACGATTTGTAGAAAAAGCGGTGGTTGTTGGGAATAAGACTGGCACAAAAGAAGACTGCCCCTCAGTAGAATTCATATGCCTATGGGGCAGCCTCTTTTTCTCTATTATGGTTGTAAAGGAGTGTAATCTACATTTTCCGTGTAATTATTCCCTGCATTCCAAATCAGAAACTCTTTAATTCCCGCCTCATTTAAAGCGCGAATCTGAGCCTCTACTTCACGTTTTCCATAGGAAATGTAATTTCCCTGCCCAAGCCAAGAAGCGGTGAAATCTTGAATCCACGGCCTTGAAATCGGCGGATCAGACAATTGACTTAACTTTTCTTTTTCCACCTTCGCATATTCCTGAACCAAACGATAGGGTTCTTTATCAGGTTTAGCAATTCCAAAATAAGAGGTCCAATGGCTTGGATAAATCATGGATGAAATCACATCTACTTGATCACTGATCCTCACAAAGTCTTGGCCAATGCCAGGAGCCCCGGCAGGTAAGGTGGCAGTATAACCAAAGATATCAACGGAAACCTTTACACCCAAAGGCTCGAGCTCCCTTTTGGCATAGGCAACAAAATCAGTAACCGCGTCAACCCTTAGCTGAACCAGACGTTCTTTATTGCTGAAGTTGGGTTCCTTGGGTTTGCTCTTTTCAAGATTTTTTAAATCTTCCTCTGTCTTATCCCACGCTACTTTCGCTTCCTTTATCTTTTGTTCAATTGCTTCAAGTTCATTCTGATCTTTGTTGCTTTCAGTTTCAGCAGACTGATTTCCACTCGGTGTATTATTATGAACGTTTGCATCTTCCGTATTACTTTGATTGTTTGCCTTCGCAGCATTTAATTGACTCACTGCTTCATCATAGATTGCCTTGGCTTTATCCCGTTTTTGAGACAATTGGGCAAACTGCTTCTGGTAAGCCTCCATCTTTTCCTTATACTCAGCTTCCAATTTTACAAACCTTGTAGGGGTCTGATTTTCATAGCTCCCTAGAGAGTATGTAAGAGATTCATCCCGTCTTTCAAATCCTTCAGGAAAACGAACATAATCGAACTGAATTTCTTGGAAGCCCAACTTTGCCGCTTCCTTGGCTATTCCGATATTATAATCCCAAACTTCCTTAAGAAAAGGATTCACAAAGGCTTCACCCCTGCCATTGGTCCATAAAGCTCCATTGGAAGAAATATAGGAAAGGTCCGGTCTCTTCTTGGCCAATACCGTATCCTTGAATACAACAATCCTTGCGATTGGATAGATGTTATTTTCCGAAAGAGTTTTTAACACAGATTCAGGATCTTTGATCAATGGCTTTCCCGCATCAACATAGGGAGTCCCCTCTGGAATATAGGTTACATTTCCCCAATCATCCTTTATATCAATGACCATCGCATTTAAATCTGATGATTTTACCAACTGTACCAACGTGTCAAATCTTGACCCTCCTGCCGAATTGCCAGTTACATAGATCCCCCTTACGGCATCCGGATAAGTAAATTTTAACGATGGATTGGCTGGACCAGCAGGTTCAGAAACAGGTTGTTCATCTAGTGGGTCATTATCCGGGTTGTCAACTGTATCGTTCTCTGCAGATGTTTTGTCTGATCCGTTATTATCCGGATTCTCCTCGGGCTGTTGATTGGCTGGTTCAGAAGGGGAAGCCGGTTCTTTGCCCGCAGAAGGATTTTCTTCTACAGGTTCCGAGGGGGTGTTGGCGCATGCTGCAATGACAGAAAATACCAGAACAAATAGAAGTGGAAATAATAAGGTGGTCCATTTTTTTCTCATTCTGTTCTCTCCCGTTAGTAGATTCCTTTTTATTTTACATGTTTTTCGCAAATAAAAAATATATTTTTACAAAAAGAAAAAAATGGATCTGAAATTTCCACTTACAACCGGTCCCAAAATAGTAATTCCATTTCATTGCTGTACTTCATTCAATCTTTAAAATGCGTTTTTTGTTCCCTGTAATGACTTATATCTCCGTGGAGTAAAATTGAAGAGATTCCATTAATGATCTCGACCTTACTTAAACAAGCTGGGTGAATATAAGGGGGATTCCATAAATCTTTTATGCTTCTCTTTTCAAAATGTGCCATAAGTAACTTTACAACAACTGTATGAGTGGATGCTTTTCCCACTGTTAACTTCCACGATATCAAATAACTTATTCAAGCAGCGATTTCTTATCTCTGTGAACTACTCACCACTTAACGTGTCCACTAATATCTGCATTTATCAGTTGATTTTGATTGGTGCGAAATAGTCCTCTCTCTATTCGTCTGTTTTTGTTGTAATATTCATCTGTACAAAGCGTTGAATTGGAATTTGGACAAAGGTTTTTATTGGATTATGCTGTTTGATCTCTTTGATCTCGCCAATGACGATTTTCCCCACTTGATAGGTTTTTGCTAGCTCGATTATTATTCTGCTTGCTTGATGGAGATAATTCTGAAGGATATGATGTCGTTTGATTCGTAATTTCTGAATATGTTTGTAATCAGTCAGCATTCATCTCCCACTTATAGAAGATGGGAGTCTTCTGCTAAGTATGGAAACATGAGATTAGAAATAAGATAGAAAGAAATATGTTGGCAGCACTAGCGGAGAATTGGCTTTTCCCTATTTAAATAGAGGGTGGATTCATACTGTCCTCCCAAGCGGATATCCTTCTTCTTTCGGTCCATACTCCAATATGAATAACTGATGTCCAATTCTGTCATCGTTTTTATCAAATGAGGCGATTCTTCAAATAATTCCTGTCTCAATGAATGTTCCTTTACCAGATTCATTCTCTTCTCCCTCCCCCTCATATTGATATACTTTCATTATATATTATTTTTTTCAAAACTATCCAATACTTTGCGAGAATTTTGTTAAAATTTTTCGACATTTTTGTGATTGGAAAGTTTTGCTCGAAATAAAAAGGTCCGGATCATCTCCAGACCTTCTTAGGGGAAGGTATATGATGCTAATTTTCAGGATTAACTCCTTAATCCCTAGTATACGGAAAATTTTATATGAGAAAGTGATATATATCACAATGTCGAAAAAATTTTTACACTATACTCACCTTATAAAAGGTATATACCTTGTGCGCGCGCATAACTTTGTGAAAATGAGGACATTAACAAAACTGGAGGGAAAACAAAATAATGGCTCCACATGTTAAAACCATTACTCCTACAACAAAAAAAACACTTTTGAAACAGGTATTGATCGTTACACTGATTCTCTCCTTTACCGTTCTTATCGCCGGAGGACTTTGGATCTTTAAAACCATGGCTCCACAGCCAGGAACCATTCAAACGACAAATGGCCAGGTTGTAAGTACGATTAAAGAAATTAAGGGAGGCCAGGCGGTTTGGCAAAAATATGGATTAATGGACTACGGGTCCGTACTTGGACAAGGCTCCTATTTAGGACCTGATTATACCGCTGAAGCTCTCCATATTCTAACTCAATCCATGCAAAACTATTATGCAAAAAATGATTTTGGAAAAAGCTCCTTTAACGAACTTACAGAAGAACAAAAAATAACGGTAAGAGAAAGGGTGATCGAGGAAATAAAAGAAAACCGTTATAATGAGGAAACCGATGCGTTGGTCATCACCGATGCACAGTTTTATGGTCTTCAAGAAATCAGAAAATATTATGCAGATATATTTACAAATGGGAATGGGAATGGCATTTTACCTGGGCTGATTAATGAAGGGGATATACCTGAAACTGACAGAGCTTGGGTAGCAGAAGGGGACCAGTTAAAGCAGATCTCTGACTTCTTTTTCTGGACTGCTTGGCTTTCTGCAGCAAAAAGACCAAATGACACGATTACTTATACCAATAACTGGCCTTATGACTTGGATGCAGGAAATACCATGCCTTATTCTGCCATCTGGTGGAGTGCGGCAAGTACCGCGCTTCTTATCCTATTAACTGCTGTTATACTATATTTCCATTATCGTTATCACTTTGGAATGCAGGAGGCTTATGAACCGGATAAATTTCCAAAAATTAATCTGCAGAAACTACCCCTTACTCCAAGTCAGGTGAAGTCAGGAAAATACTTTACTATCGTTGCATTACTGTTTTTGATCCAAGCTGGTTTGGGAGGACTTTTAGCCCACTATTATATTGACCCCGATTCATTCTACGGACTTGATTGGATTGTTAATCTGTTACCTTTTAACATAGCTAAAACCTATCACCTGCAGCTAGCTATTTTCTGGATTGCAACGGCTTGGTTAGGAATGGGCGTGTATGTCGCTCCGATCATAGGAGGAAAAGAACCAAAAAAACAGGGGCTATTGGTTAATATTCTCTTTTGGGCCTTAATAGTTCTGGTAGGCGGCAGTGTCATTGGAGAGTGGTTAGGTGCTAAAGGTTATCTTGGGAACTTGTGGTTCCTCCTTGGTCACCAAGGATGGGAATACCTAGAGTTAGGGCGTCTATGGCAAGTGGTTCTCGCTGTCGGTATGTTGATCTGGCTATTCATTGTTTTCCGCGGAATGAGAAGCGGCCTTCGTGCGGAGACTGATAAGGGTGGACTCATTCACCTGCTCTTCTATGCTTCCATTGCTGTCCCAGCCTTTTATGTATTCGCATTCTTTTACAATCCTGGCTCCAACTTTACCTACTCCGATTATTGGCGTTGGTGGATTATCCATCTGTGGGTAGAGGGAATATTTGAAGTATTTGCCGTTGTGGTGATTGGCTTCCTGATGGTCCATCTAGGATTAGTTACCAGAAAATCAACCCTTCGTGCCCTTTATTTCCAGTTAACCATACTTATGGGAAGCGGTGTCATCGGAATCGGTCACCACTACTACTACAATGGATCTGCAGAAATATGGATTGGTTTGGGGGCCGTATTCTCAGCATTGGAAGTGATTCCGTTAACTCTCCTTATTCTTGAAGCCTATGACCAATATAAAATGATGAAGGCCGGGGGCGTTGATTTCCCTTATAGATCAACCTTCTGGTTCCTGATTTCAACTGCCATTTGGAATTTGGTGGGTGCCGGTGTTCTCGGTTTTCTCATTAATTTACCAGCAGTGAATTACTACGAACACGGTTCCTATTTAACACCAGCCCACGGCCATGGATCGATGATGGGTGTATACGGGATGTTTGCGATTGCCGTTCTTCTCTTCTGTCTGCGAAACATCGTGAAGCCGGAAACATGGAATGACAAACTGCTCAAGATCTCATGCTGGGGACTTAACATTGGTTTAGCCGGCATGATTATCGTCACCCTATTGCCTGTGGGTATGATTCAGATGCAAACGGCCTTTGAAAGTGGATTCTGGGCTGCCCGTGCAGCAGACTTTTATAACATACCAATCGTAAATAAACTTCTTTGGATCAGAGTTATCCCAGATACCATCTTCATCTTGTTTGGTGTGGTACCACTCGCCTACTTTGCTGTTAAATCTTTGTTTCACCTTCGTAAGCCCAATAGAAAAGAAGGAGAAAATCTGTAATAGAACAATGATCATACCCACACTTACAATGATCATTCAATGACTCTAATCAGGGATCGTATCAGCGATTCCTGATTTTTTATTTCAGCTTTTTTCCATCTCTTTTTAAACGATTATTATTTTTATTTAATTACCACATTCAAGTAATTTTCTTATTAGAATTGTAACAATCTGTTCACATTTATGCCCTCCCTTTTAGTGGCCGTCTATGTCTATCATCCAATTTTCTTTAATATATTTTTTAATTTTATCCAACAGTTCATCGGGAGTACTGGCAGAAATGAGTTCGCCTTCAACGAGGGCATACGGATTTTGAAAACATTCGCCACAGTTTCCCAAACACCCGTATTCCAAAATGTCCACATCTAGATCGGGATCATTCTCCAAAGCCTCTAATACTTTATACGTCCCTAATGCTAAATTACTTTGGCAAATTTCCACAAGGGGTTTCATGATCTCACCTCAAATTTCGTAACTGCCTAAATCTTCTTTTCTCCAACTACTATTATAGGTGATTTTCCTTATACCCTCAAAACCAAATAATCCCCCGTTGACAATTGAGTAACGTCCCCTTTTAAGGCCTTGGCAATGTCCAGCGTTATATTTTTTTTCTCTTCTTCATCCTTGGCTAAAATACATAATGCCTTTCCATTTAATATCCTATTTTTCTCAGTAGTCACGACCGCCAAAATTTCATAATTGGGAAACACAGAAGATTCACGGCCCATACTACTTCCCTCCAAACAGATTGGTTTTCATAACCCTGTGACTTTTTTTAATGGTTTCCAATAGAGGGGATTTTTTTACCACCTCGATCAATGCATCAATATCCTTCTTTATAGGTACCAAGGTAATAATGATCCTTCCCTGTTCATATTCTTTCCTTGAAAAATGATAACGCTTCACACCCAAAGCCTTAGTCGCCTCAAATAAAATGGCTTGACGCTGCCCGAAATGATCAAGGGCAATGCGAAAATGATCCTCCCTTGGGTTAATAACCACTGCCATCCCTTCTTTTTTAAACATTTCCTGGGCATTATCGGTACCTAATAAATTGCTGACAAATACTCCGTTTACATAAAGTTCGGTTCCTTTTACTTCCACTTTTCCCTCTTCAACATCAGCGATATCTCCAACAGTTTTCCCTTTTGAAAATCTCTTAAGGATATAAACCAGAAGCAATCCTGTCACCACACCCACCGATATGTTGATCCAGTCTTCTTCGCTCGTTGTAAGCTGCATGCTAATCGCCGTACCCAAGGATACCAGTAACGAAAAATAATTTCTTGATTCAAAGGTTTTGGCAATTCCATCAATATATGCATCGCCGCGAAACGTATACTCGGTACTTTCCAGATCTTTTAAACTCTCTTTTTCCATCTTCCGAACGTCCCGGAATTGTTGAATGGCAAGGGTGAGAAAGGTAACCGCCACAAAATTTTTGGTTAATAGTGCCGGGATGGCAACCGCACCCAAGGCCGAAGCAATAAATCCGGTAACTAGATGAATAAGGTATCCATTCGGATAGGTAGGATACTGTCTGTAATCTTCTTTAATCGTCAACCACCTGGCCAGGGTGCCCATGATGATTGCCGTCAAAATAAGAACCAAAGATTCGTGGTCCAGCATCCCCTCTGGCTTCACGAAATATCTCCTCCTTTTTGTTTGACTAAAACGATATGTCCACATATTTAGTATGTCTTCCAAAGATAAAAAAATAAGCCCGATTCATCGGACTTAAGCAAGGGCCTGTTCCAGATCTTCAATGAGGTCTTCTATATCTTCAATCCCAATAGAAACGCGGATTAATCCATCACTGATGCCTAGTTCTGCCCTTCTTTCCGGAGGAATAGAAGCATGGGTCATTTTAGCCGGTACGGAAATGAGACTTTCGACGGCACCCAAGCTTTCAGCAAGGGTGAAATATTTAACCCTTGAGAGAACTTTCTCAGCCCTCTCTCCACTTCCTACATCGAAAGAAATCATACCTCCAAAACCACCGGCCTGTTTCTTGGCAATAGCATGACCGGGATGACTGGAAAGCCCCGGATAGTACACTTTGCCAATATCCTTTCTATTGGAAAGCCAGTATGCTAGATCACGGGCATTTCTTTCGTGCTCTTCCATCCTGACACCAAGGGTTTTTATTCCTCTCATGAGTAACCACGAGTCTTGAGGACCTAGCACAGCACCTACAGAATTTTGCAAAAAGTGAAGTTCATTTCCCAAAGACTCATCCTTTACGGCAACCAATCCTGCGACCACATCGCTATGACCTCCCAAATACTTGGTTGCACTGTGAATCACAATGTCTGCCCCTAATTCCAACGGATTTTGCCAATACGGAGTCATGAACGTATTGTCAACCCCCAGCAGCAGTCCCTGCGAACGGGTAAGTTCAGCAACAGCTGATATATCTGAAATTTTTAGTAAAGGATTACTTGGTGTTTCCAAAAATATGGCCTTCGTATTTGGTGTAATCGCTGACTTCACGGCATCAAGGTCACTGGTGTCCACAAAGGTTGCATTTAAACCTAAACGGGAAAATACTTTGGAAAGTAAACGATAGGTTCCCCCGTAAACATCATCTCCAACCACAAAGTGGTCCCCCTTGTCGAAAAGCATCAGAACCGTGGAGAAGGCCGCCATCCCTGAGGCAAAAGCAAACCCCCTCGTTCCTCCTTCCAGTGCGGCAATATATTCTTCCAAAGCAAATCGGGTCGGATTTCCCGTCCGTGAATATTCATATCCCTTATGCTTTCCGACACCCTCTTGCTTATAGGTGCTTACTTGATAGATGGGAACAGAAACAGCCCCGGTATGGGGGTCCCCCTGAATCCCTCCGTGGATTAATTTTGTTTTCCGTTTCATTTAGATTCCCCCCTGATAAATTTTCTTGCTTAAATATCTTTCACTGCCGTCAGGAAAAATGGTAACAATATGAGTACCTGGTTTCGCCTTTTGAGCCTCCTTTAACGATGCAGCCAGAGCCGCTCCAGAAGAACTACCTACTAAAAGCCCTTCCTTTAGAGCCAATTCCTTCACCAAATCGAAGGCCTCCTCATCAGATATCGTATAAATTTCATCAAAATAAGATGTATCCATATATGGAGGAAGGAATTCCATACCAATCCCTTCTGTTTTATGGGGTCCTGCTTCTCCCCCTCCAATAATTGACCCTTCCGGCTCTACAATGACAGTTTTACAGTCAGGATTCCTTTCCTTTAAATATCTAGCAATACCCATAAAAGTACCACCCGTCCCAGCCCCGGCAACAAAGATATCCACATGGCCATCCAGCTGCATCCATATTTCCGGGCCGGCAGTCTTATAGTAAGCATCCGGATTGGCCGGATTGGCAAACTGCTGGGGAACAAAGCTGTCGGGAATTTCTTTTGCCAGTTCCTTAGCCTTGGCTATGGCTCCGGTCATTCCATCTTCTGTAGGCGTATGGATAATGGTTGCTCCCAAAGCTTTCATTAACTCCTGCTTTTCAAGGGAAAATTTCTCCGGTACGGTAAAAATTACCTTGTATCCTCTGCCAACAGCAGCTAATGCAATACCAATGCCGGTATTTCCTGCGGTCGGTTCAATGATGGTTCCACCTGGCTTTAATTTGCCGGAAGCTTCCGCATCAGCTAACAGTTCCAATCCCAGCCGATCTTTAATACTTCCTCCTGGATTAAAAAATTCCAGTTTGGCAAACAGACGCACCCGATTTTGAAGAGGAAATTGGGTAATTTCCATAAGAGGAGTATTACCAATTAATTCTTTAACATTTGAGTAGATCTTTTTCATCCATCCCAACTCCTATTACTCCCTAAGGTCAATTGATCTTAATATTTTACCATGATTTATCAGTTATCAACAAATGTGTAGTTAGACATGGATTTATTGTAGAAAGGATATTATAATTAGGAAAGAAAGGAGTGTATGAATCATGTCAATGACTGAACAAGTTCAAGAAGTTTTAGACAAACTTCGTCCATATATTCAACGTGACGGCGGAGACGTCGAATTAATGGGTGTGGATGAAGGAATTGTTAAGGTGAGATTGTTAGGTGCATGCGGAAGTTGCCCCAGTTCCACCATTACCCTTAAAGCTGGGATTGAGCGTGCCCTAATGGAAGAAGTCCCAGGAGTCAAAAGTGTGGAACAAGTGTTCTAAGAACAAAAAACCGCGAAAATGTTAGTTCAGGTAGTTCAGAAGTGAGAGGCAAGAGAAAAAACGTGGGATCGTTTTATCCCACGTTTTTCATTAGCCATTCTATTTTGGGAAATGAAAGGGTTCCTTGATCCATGATATAAGAGATCATTCGTTTTAATTTTTTTTCTTTCCTTTCTTCCGATAAGACAAAATCATGCAATCTTCTTTCATCCATCAGTAAAATATCCCTGGGGTAGATGAATTGGGCAATGATCCTCTTCCATTCCGCCTCTGAAAAAGAAACCCCGTATCCCCTTTGATAACTTTCAATAAACAGGGCTACTTCTTCCAATTCATATGATCCGTATAAATAAAAGTCCTTAACAAAGGAAGCGATATCCTCTGTTCGATCTCCTATCCACCAATCCATGGGATGATTTAGGTAATATAGTAGTCCATCCCAACCAATCCTCTTATGTTCAGATAGAATAAGTGCCTTCTCCCCTATCTCTTCCGATTCGCCAACAATCGATATTGCCGTATCTATCAAGGTGGATACATAAGAAAAGTGCTTCACCAAAATGATTTCATTTTCAGATAACCTGTTTTTTAATTCAACTTTATCTCGCCAAGCAAGTAATCTTTTTCGCCTGTTTAGCCAGCTTTCACTTCTTGTTCCATCCTTAACAAAAATCTTTTCCAATCCTGAGTCTTCAGTAAAAATCTCCTGGCTAAAGCGGTGGAACAAAGCTAGCTGTTCTCCCCATTTCTCCGGACAAATATTGTCTGTGTAAGAAGAGTGAGGGATCTTCCATAACATATAATTCAGACCCTGTTTTTTTATCATGGCTTTCCCATTTTTGCTAAAACAAACGGAGGGAATTTGAAATTGAGAAAAAGCCTCGCTGCACTTTTTTACAAAACGAGAGATCAATTGTCCCTTCATCAGCTCTTTTCTCTTTACTCTTTTTAATTCAAAAAAGAAGCCACCATCTTGATGTAGGTACTTACCCTCTTCAATGACTTCCAGTTCAGATACATCAATCCCGTATGCCTGATGAAAAATAGCTTCCTCACGATTTAAGCTAGACATCATCCCAACCTCCTACTTCATTCAAATCTTGCCCGTTAGCAATTAAATTATGCTCCTTTAATAGTCTATGCAGGGTGTTGGGGATCTGCCTATCATTCGTTCCCTTTTTCCATCACCTTTTTCCATAAATACTGAAATACATCATCCTTTACAATAAAACTAAATTTCGGCTCTTCTACTTGGGGTTTATCATGAAATATTTCATATCCCAAGGCTTCGGAATCCGGCGGAAGGGGCATGAAATATTCCACCTGTCCCAAATAAATGGACTTAATAAGCAAACCTTCACCATTTCTTTGATATACTTGATACTGTCCTATCCACTTAATTTCCTCTAAAACAGCCCCTGTTTCTTCGAAGGTTTCACGGATTGCTGCCTGAACAGGGATTTCCCCCTCTTCCATTTTTCCTCCCGGAAGCTCTAATCCTCGGATTTTATGATTTGTCATTACCACCCCACCCAGATACAAGGGAAACACTAACACATGACCTGGCTTTCTAGAAGCATTCTCCTTTAAAAATGTAAGTTTCACCAAATTACCTTTAAAATCAAAAAATTGATACTCCAATCCGTCTCTCCCTTTCAATATTTTATACCGGACTTATGCCAAACCTTTGGTGAAGTCGGTTATTCATAAATCCTGTCTGTGTTTACCCAACACATCTCTACCCCCGGTTACTTCCACCACATTTCCCGTAATGAAATCTGAATCAGGATGGCACAAAAAGGAAATTACCCTGGCAATATCCTCTCCAGTTCCTGGTCTTCCCACCGGTACTTCCCGATCCTCCATTTTGCGAACACGTTGAATGGTTTCTTCTTTGAAAGGATCGATAATATCACCTGGGCAAACCATGTTTACCGTTATCCCATTTTTTGCCTCCTCTAAAGCCAATGTTTTGGTTAATGAGACTAATCCTACCTTGGCCGCTGCATAAATCGAGCGAAATGGCCAGGGAGGTGCCGTTTGGGCACGGTCAAATCCCATTGAGATAATTCTTCCCCATTTTTGGCGCCTCATATGGGGTAGAACTAGTTTAGCTAGATGAAAAAAACTAAAAAGATTACCGTTTATCACCTGATTCCATTCCTCAATGGTATATTCTGTCATTTTTTTCTTTGCAAATATGTATGGTCCGGCATTATGAATCAGGATATCCACCTTTTCAAATCGGTTAAGGACTTGTTTTATTAACTCTTCATTGTCCTTTTCGCTCCCGACATCTCCTTTAATGGCCACAGCAACAATTCCATATTTCTCCAATTGAATGCATATTTGCTGCGCTCTTTCTCTATCATGACGATAATTAACCACAATATTACAGCCATCCTTGGCCATTTGAATGCACGTCATATATCCAAGCCCTTTTGCTCCCCCTGTCACTAAAGCCACAGGATGTTGTCCCATATAAATCTCCTTTCACAATATGCTTATCATTATTTTCCCTCTTTATTTATTAATAAACCCTTTCATCTCGGGAGAGAATATTCGTTGATACACTATACAAGTTGAACTAAACATCCACCGAAGGATCTCAAATTGATATAAAAATGTGGGCTAGAGAACGGGAATTAGCCCTCAAACTGACGCTCCGCGACAAATGAACGGAGCCATCAAACCACGGAAGGGGAAGAATAGATATGGGAATGGTTAAAGAAAAAGATGTAAAAGAAAAAGCATTGGAACTGTTGTCAGAGCGAGGAGTAACCATGGACCATTTGGTAGAACTGGTTCAATTTCTGCAACAGGATTACTTTCCTCAATTAAGTGTCGAAGACTGTATCTATAATATCGATAAAGTCTTAAATAAGCGAGAAGTGCAAAATACGATTATTACTGGAATCCATCTGGATCTGCTGGCTGAAAATAATCACTTGGACGAACCCCTTTTATCAATGGTCAAAAGAGACGAGGGGCTTTATGGAGTGGATGAAACCATGGCACTTTCCATTATTAACATATACGGAAGTATTGGCTTTACCAATTATGGCTACATCGACAAGGTGAAACCAGGAATACTGGAAAGATTAAATGATAAATCCACAGGAAAAGTAAATACCTTTTTAGACGACATTGTCGGAGCGATTGCTGCGGCTGCTTCCAGTCGCCTTGCCCATTCGAAATGGGGGAACCAAGATTAGCCTCGATCCATCTTCTCCATCCATTCACCTAAATGATTGACTATATAATTTGGAACAATTCCATACTTATCAATATCTTCTACTTTGCTGTAACCGGTCAAAACAAACAAAGTATCTATGCCGGCCCGAATTCCTGAGAGAATATCTGTATGAAGATTATCTCCTACCATGAGAGCCTGTTCCTTTATTCCTCCTATTTGCTCAAGCGCATACTTGATCATTGTGGCTTCAGGCTTGCCAATAAAAACAGGTTGAGCATCCGACGCCTTTGCTATGGCTGCTGTTAGCGAACCATTTCCTGGCAACATTCCCCTTTCAGTGGGAAGGACCGCATCCCCATTGGTGGAAATAAATTGGGCTCCCTTTCTGATAGCCAGACAGGCAATGGCCATTTTTTCATAGGTGAAATTCCTGTCAATCCCACAAATTACATAGTCAGGATTTTTCTCATCCCAGATAAATCCCTCTTTACGCAATGCTTCCATCAACCCCTCTTCTCCAATGGCATACACCCGACTTCCCTTCCCTCCAGTTGAAATATAGTGGGCCGTTACCATGCTGCTTGTGATTACTTGCCGGGGCTCACAGGGAATGTGGAAACGATTCAGATCATCTGCTACTTGATCCGGTGTTTTGGATGAATTATTGGTTAAAAAAATGTAATCATATTTTTTTTCAATCAACCAATGAACAAAAAGAGGAGCTTCCGGTATTACATCTTTCCCCCTATACATCGTTCCATCCAAATCAATGATGTACTGTAAATATTGTTTCATCCTCATTGTCCTTTCTCTTTAAGGATTTCATTCTATAGAAGTTGAACATAAAACTTTCTTTTAACTTCTCTATGAACGGAACTAAAGAATTTACTAAGGACAGCCTTCGAGTTCGTGCGAAGCTGCGGGGCTAAAGAACGGGAATTAGTCCTCAAACTTACTCCATCATCGAAATACCCTGATGTTTTTGAGGGCTCCGTTCTTTAGTCTCGAAGCGGACTTTAATCACTTCTTCGCCAAACTCGACTCGCGGACGTGTAAATCTTTAGTTCCGCTATAAACTATACATTTTTTTATAAGAAAAAAGGAAAAAGAATCATTTCCATCGAATAACATTGATTGAAAGAGGCTTGTTTGATATTGCCCGAAGGGAGTGAATGCCGTGGATTGTAATCTAAAATGGCAATCTCTGTACCAAATCGCCAACCGATTGGTTTCACAATATGATCTTCAGGAAATTTTTTCAATGTTTAATCAGGAAATCATACGAATTGGACAATATGATCTATGCGCCGTTTACATGTATGAAGGGGAGAAATTGGTTCTTAAGGATAGGAAAGGAACTCAACAGCGTCAAATTCCTGAAAATCATACGATTCACTTTGGAGAAAGTGTTTTGGATGAAGTGATCCATGAAAAAAGAACCCTTCTCCTAAAAGAAATTACAGATCAGCCAAGTCTCCTTGGTATTGACCAATTAGCTATTTTAAACCTTTTTGCCGCTCCCATCATTATTCATGAGCAGAGCTATGGTGTTGTAATGATTGGATCATCTAAGGAAACCGCATTTCTTCCCGACGAGATTCAATTTCTTACATCTATTGTACAAAGTTTAACGATTGCGGTAAACCATTCCATTCAATTCCGCCACCTTATGATACAAAACAAAATTTCTTCATTAGTTGCTTCCCATCGAAATTTGACGGAAATATATCCTCAACTCGTAAACGAATTGAAAAATCTGGTTCAGTTTGACGGTTTGCTCATTACCATTCCCCATCCATACCGGGAAGAAGAAATTATTTGTTACCCCCTTTATTTAAATCACCAATTATTAGTCCTGAAAAAATCCTTTTTGCCTGCCAAAGGCTCCGCAACGAAAAAATTATTGGAATCGAATTCGTATATGCTTGACAACCAACTAAATGGAAGTATCCATTATTATGAGGAGTCCTTTTTCTGCAATGTTTGCTTTCAATCTGTTCTGCGTCTTCCACTAACATTGCATAACAAACCAGTGGGTGCCATTCACTTATACGCGGAAGATTGTCATCATTTTAACCAAACCCAAGTCAAACAATTAAATAACTTGGCAGTCCAGCTGAGCCCCCTGATTGAACATGTTATCCGTTATAATTTCGAAGAACAGAAAAGAAAAGCGAAAAAGATGGTGAAGTATATCGGTGAGCATTTATTAAGGGACAGGGATATAGAGGAAATTTTAAGGATCTCTTCAAAGGTGATGGAAAGATACCTGGAGCTAGATCACGTTTTCTTCTTTATTATGAATGATGAGGAACTTACGTTAAAAATGATCAACCATCAAACTTATGAAATGCCTCCATTTCCTTTAACGGACCATTCACCTTTGATCACTTCTTTTATTCAAAACAAAACACTAACCTTCCATTCGATTGCTGATCTGGGAGAAGTTCACTCCAATTTAAAACAATTGCAGGTGCAATCAGCAGCGATAATACCCTTGATGGACGCCATCGAAAGGAGAGTGAATGGAATTTTGTTGGTGGCTGACAAGAAAAATAGAAATCGATTTACTCAGAAATCTTGTGAAATTAATTTTCAACTCTTGAGTCAATTGGGAACATACATTAATCGAAAAATAAAACAGAAAGAATTGGAAAGAAGCAATCTGGCCATTGTTAAAGCATTAACCGCTGCTTTGGACAAAAAGGATTCTGAAACAGAAGGGCACTCTGAAAGGGTTGTTGCTTATAGTATGGCCATTGCCGATGCCCTTCATTTAAGTGAAGGTGAAAGAACAAAACTTCGTTGGGGGGCCTTGCTCCATGATATTGGGAAAATTGGTATCCCTGATGCGATCCTCTTAAAACCTGGAAAATTAACCAAAGAAGAGTGGGAAATCATGAAGAAACATCCTGAGATTGGTTTTGACATGATCAAAGGGATTGAATTTTTGGAAGGAGCGACGGATGTTGTCCTTTATCATCATGAACGGATAGATGGAAAAGGTTATCCAATGGGTTTAAAAGGAAATGACATACCCTTGGCGGCCAGAATATTTGCCATTGCCGACGCCTTTGATGCCATTACCAGTGAACGGCCATATAAAAGAGCCCTTCCTGTGGAACATGCCATTGAAGTGATCAAGGAATGTTCCGGTAGCCAATTTTGTCCCAGCTGTGTAAATGGTTTCTTAACCATTCCTTTGGAAATCCTGTATGAAATCAAGGATTCCGGTAGCCAGAATAATCAGTCATCGAAACCCTTTACTAAACTTTACATTTAAGATCCAAAAAATAAGGGGAAACCATGGTTCTTGCCAGATGGTTTACCCCTTTTCAATAATATAAATACAACAGTCCCCACCCTTTGCCAAACACTCTGCTCTGGTTATTTTGGCATCCAGTACCTTTTCAAAGAGCGACAGTTCACTTTCACATGCCTGATTAAATTCCTTAGCCACATGGGATATGGGACAGTTAAATTCACGAAGGATATAGTTTCCTTTTTTATCGCTTTCCCATTCAGCCATATATCCTTTTTCATTTTGAATACGGGTTAATTCATCAATCTTGGTTCCCAAATCTTTCCCCTTTATTTTCGCTGCATATCTTTGCCTTAATTTTTCCTCCCGGCGGGAAAAAAGAGCTTCAATCTTTTCCGGTCCTTCTATCTCCTCTAAATCCATCAGCATATCAAGGGCGAAATCATGGTAGTTCTTTGGAAATAAATGATCTGCCTCATTCGACAGGGAATATAAATGAATGGGGCGACCCATGGCCTGCCTGATTAATTGGGTTTGAATCAATCGATCCCTTTCCAAGGAATGAAGATGACGACGAACCGCCATTTCCGTAATTCCCAGCTCTCCCGCCAATTCACTGACGGATAATTGTCCTTTTGTCTTAAGTAGATGCAAGATGAGACTTCTAGTGGAATCCCCACGTTGTAGAGTCATGTTTCTCACCACCTTTATCACCAGTTTACCCCATTTTCACTAAATAGTAAATTATTAAACATATTTGTTTATAAACCGTGATAAAGTTATTTTCTGCTGTATTTTCCTCTTGGCAAAAATGAGATGCAACATTTCATTCATTCACTTCGTCTTATTCTATAAAGATGAAACAAACTCGACTTGCAGACGTGTAAATCTTTGATATGAAAATAAAATTTTCATCCGAATTTGTGACCCTTCGGGTTATGCGTGTTTAGTTCCACTTCTTTTGAGAAGTGAGAGTCTTAGTCGCACTTAGCTATCGGATAAAGCGGAACTAAAAAATTTAACATTTAAACGTGGGAGGATTGAGGATGAAAGAAATGAAAAATCGGAATCGATTGTCAAAAAAACGACTTATAGCGCTGGGCTTATTTTTAACCTTTGTGTTGATCCTTTCGGCTTGCGGCTCCGATTCGGCCTCTAAAACAAGTGAAAACCAGTCTGCTTCAGAAGGATTCCCTTCTAAATCGTCTATTTCTGAGCAGTCTAAAATGGAGATTGCTGACCAAGCGCAAGGTGCTCCGGCTGAAAAAGCAGAAGAAAGATCGGCTATGGTATTATTCCCCTCTGGATTTGGTGGAGAAAAAAATTAAGGAATAAAACAAACAACATGCCAAATGATCCATCTTAAGATAACAATTAATTCATTTCCTCGATAAGATTGTATGAAATATACAATGAAGTATCACAATATAGATTAGATAAACCAGAATCTATAGAAGCGGAACTTAAATAGTTCCATCCATATAGGAGGATTTATACATGGGAAAAAGAGAGAAGTTTTCAGATGTCCCCGTTGTGGAATCCCAGCATCAAGTATTGATTCCTGAAGAGTTCCCTGATGGGCCGTACGGTCATCCCATTGATCATAAAATCGTTCTAAAGAGCTCTCCATGGGAAGCAGGGCAAAGAAGAGCATCTGCATTTACTTATGAAAATAAACAGCTACATGAGGGAATACCAAGACAGGACCCGGAATCCCACCCACCCCATGATGCTTTAGATTAACTCAAAAAAACGGGAGAATCAATTTCTCCCGTTTCCTCTTTTATCCTTACCCAAAGGACGTATTTTTTTTAGAACAAAATAAGCACATCCAAAGTTACAATATTCCTGAATATATTCATCAACGGCACTAATCCGATTTTCAAAGGGAACACTTTTTTGCTTGTCGTCATAAAAACCCTTTAAACGAAGCTGTCCATATCCCCAATCTCCCACGATATAATCGTATTTATCCAGCACATCACTGTATCTGTCCCGGAAAGCTTCCGCATTCCAGCCATTTTTAAAATCCTTAATGATCTCAAATTGATGGCCTAATAAATGAATCAACTTGTTTCTCCCCTTTAGCTGATTTCACCTGATTGTGTGCATGATAAGAGCTGCGAACCAGTGGTCCGGATTCCACATGCCGAAAACCCCGCTTCATCCCTTCTTTCTTTAATTGATCAAATTCTTCAGGATGATAATATTTCTCCACCTTTAAGTGTTTTCTGGTTGGTTGTAAATATTGTCCTATTGTCAAAATATCACAGTCAATCTCCCTTAGATCATCCATGGTTTGCAAAATTTCATCCCATTTTTCGCCTACACCGATCATGATACTTGATTTTGTAGGAATATCTGGCTGCATTTTTTTTGCATTCCTGAGAACATTCAAAGATCGATCATATTTTGCTTTTGAACGAACCCGGTCAGATAATCGCCTTACGGTCTCGATATTGTGGTTTAATACATCCGGTTTAGCATCCATTACCACCTGAAGAGATTCCTGATTGCCCTCAAAATCTGGGATAAGCACTTCCACGCTGCATAATGGGGTTCTTTTTTTTACGGCTTTAATGGTTTCGGCAAAAATGGAAGCTCCCCCGTCCGATAAATCGTCACGGGCAACAGAAGTAATCACCACATGGGATAAACCCATCTTTTCCACCGTTGCTGCTACTTTTTCAGGTTCCTGTCTATCCAGTTCCGTCGGCAGTCCTGTTTTAACGGCACAAAAGCGGCATGCTCTGGTACATATATCTCCCAATATCATGAAGGTTGCCGTGCGATTTGTCCAACATTCGTAGATATTGGGACATTTTGCTTCTTCGCAAACGGTATGTAGCGTTTTGCTTCTCATCATTTTTTTTATTTCTGTAAAGTTGTCGCCTGTGGTGAGGCGCACCTTTAACCATTCTGGTTTTCTTTGCATGTAAAATACCTCCGGCAGGAAATATGGTTATGATACCTTATTATAAATTTTTCTTTAACAAATAGCCAATCAGAGATGCACATAAAGAAAAAGTGCCCTTTATCCAGTGATCACCAGAACAAGGGCATCTATATATTCCAGGAAATGTAAATGGATTACCGCTTAAAGTGCATTAGATTATATTACCATCTAAAGGTGTGAAACTAACGCTCATGACCCTTCGGGTCATGGATTTTTAGTTCCGTCTATCTAGTATCCTTTTCGAATGGTATTTGTTAATCTTCCCAATTTTTCAATCTCAACGGTCACCACATCACCATCTTTTAACCAGACTCTTTTTTCTTCAGGATAGCCGACAATCACTCCTTCCGGAGTTCCTGTTAGAATAACGTCACCAGGCTGAAGTGTCATATGTTGGGAAATATAGCTGATAATTTCATCACAGTAGAAAATCATATCACTGGTATTGGAATGTTGACGAATCTCACCGTTGACTGTGGAAGTAATCTTTAAATCATTGGGATTGCCCACTTCATCTGCACTTATAAGATAAGGTCCAATCGGACAGAATCCGTCACATGTTTTTCCCAGAAGCCATTGTGAGCTTTTAAACTGAAGGTCCCTCGCTGAAAAATCATTGGCATTGCAATAGCCATAGACATAGGAAAGGGCGTCTTCTTTACTTACATTCTTCGCTTGCTTTCCAATCACGATGGCCAATTCTGCTTCATAGTCTACTTGAGAGGATTTCGCAGGAATAAAGACATCTTCTCCATGACTGGCAAGGGCATTATTAAATTTACTGAATAGAAGGGGCTCTGGAGGATAGGCTAGATTACATTCATCCGCATGCTTTTTATAATTTAAGCCGACGCAGATAATTTTTTGCGGTTCAGGAACACACGGTCCAAAATATAATGATTCTTCTTGTAAAAATAAAGAATCCTCCTGATTAGTTTGATTTATTAATTGCGTTAGTGCCTGTTTGCCTTCTTCGCCTTTCCAAATTAATTCTCCAGCAGAGGTTGGCACTTGCTGAAGTCCCTGCAGATAAGCAACGGCCCTTTCTACATCTAAAATCCCCTTATCCGTTTTTATCCCCAATGCCAGTCGATCACCCTTTTTAAAAGTTAATGAAATCATTTGGTGGACACCTCTTTTGATTAAGATTGTCTAAGGTTTAACAAATACCGTTTTAATCGCTGTAAAAAACTCAATGGCTGCTTGCCCCTGTTCCCGGGAATGGGAGCTGGATTGCTTCATGCCGCCAAATGGGGCTTGCAATTCCACCCCTGCACTTTCCGCATTAATCCTGACAAGTCCAGCATCAATTTCTCTGATAAAGGAGAGCATATTGCCAATATTTTGAGTGAAAATGGAGGCGCTGAGACCAAATCTTACATCATTGGCAATCTCTAAAGCTTCTTCCAGAGTTTCAACCTTAATCAGTGCAAGTACAGGGCCGAAGATCTCTTCCTGGGCAATGGTCATTTCTGAGGTCACGTTTTCAAATACAGTGGGATAAACATAAAATCCATGTTTGAGTTCAGAATCTTCACATCTCTTGCCACCATAGATGAGATCAGCCCCTTCCGCTTTTCCCTTTTCGATATAGGAAAGAACCGTGTTTAACTGGCTTTCGCTGGCACACGGACCCATCCAGGTATCCCCGTGTAAACCGGGGCCAATTTTGATTTCTTTAATCTTATTAAGCAGCTTTTCTTTAAATGGTTCATATACTTCCTTTTGGATAATGACACGGCTGGTTGCTGTACATTTTTGTCCGGTGGAGCGAAGCCCACCGCTGATGGTTGCATCCACAGCCAGGTCAAGATCAGCATCTGCAGCTACAATAACCGGGTTTTTTCCACCCATTTCAAGCTGGTACTTTGCTCCACGAGCAACGGCTCCTTGAGCAACCATTTTTCCCACCTGATCAGAACCGGTAAAAGTAATTCCGTTGATATCAGGGTGATCGATGATTCCCTGACCAATCACAGAACCGGGACCTGTTACCATGTTTACAACTCCTGCAGGTAATTCAGCCTCGGCAAAACATTGGATCACTTTGGCCGCGGTTACCGCAGTTTCCTGGGCAGGTTTTAAGATGACCGCATTCCCATAGACGAGAGCAGGCGCGATTTTCCAAATTGGGATCGCTACAGGAAAATTCCATGGCGTAATGACCCCTACCACCCCAAGGGGCACACGGCTGGTAAACATGAGTGCCTCACTGTCTGTAGAAGGAATGACTTCTCCGATTTTACGCATCCCTTCCCCGGCATAATAACGAAGAATAGCAACTCCCCGGGCCGTTTCTCCCTTTGCTTCCGGCAATGTCTTTCCCATTTCCTTCGTCATCGTTTCTGCAATCTCATCAAGATGGCTTTCTAATATATTCGCAACTTTGTAGAGATATTCTCCCCTTGCTGGGCCTGATAATTTTCTCCACTGGACCTGGGCCTTTTTTGCTGCAGCAACGGCTTGATCCAGATCCTCTTTCGTTGATTTTTGAATATACCCTACCACTTCATTTTTATTTGCGGGATTTATACTGGCATCCACCTGATTTCCCGATGAGGAAACCCACCGACCATTGATATAGTTTTGATAAGTTTTTGGTTCTGTTTGTAAAGTCATTTTAAATCCCCTTCCTTCCTAAGAAGTTTTTATCGAATATAAAAGCGTCAAAAGGTCGGACCAATTCTCCAGATCCCAAAATCGTGCTGTTTAAGTATTTCCGCTTTTGTTAACTTACCTGATGCGACCAATCCAATTTCTTCAAAAATACGCTGGCCCACAGATTCTATGGATTCAGTTCCATCAATAATGGTTCCAGCATTCAGGTCCATGTTATCTTCCATTTTTTCGAAGATAGGTGTATTGGTGGCAATTTTAATCACAGGTGCTATCGGTGAACCGGTTGGTGTACCTCTTCCGCTGGTAAACAAAACGATCTGGGCTCCTCCTGCCACCATACCTGTCAACTGCTCTATATCATGTCCTGGTGTATCCATCCAAACCAATCCTTTTTCTGTAGGAACCTGCGCATAGTCGATCACCTGTTGCAAGGGTCTGGTACCTGCTTTATTAGCCGCTCCCAATGATTTTTCCTCCAAGGAACTTAAACCGCCTTTCATATTCCCTGGACTGGGATTACCCGTACGAATGTCCACTCCCATCATAAATGCCCGGTTCTCCATAGCCTCGATCACTTCATATACACGCTTTCTCACTTTATCGCTGACAGCACGGTTGGCCAGCAAATGCTCAGCTCCAATTAATTCCGTCGTTTCGGCCAAAATAGCTGTTCCTCCCTGATCAACAATCATGTCACTTACTACGCCAACTGCCGGATTAGCGGAAAGACCGGAACAAGCATCAGAGCCTCCGCACTCGGTACCCACAATAAGCTCACTAAAATCATAGGGTTCTCTAAATTGAGCCGATGCATCCCGTACCATTTTGGCGGCAATTTTGGCACCTTCAGCAATAGCCATCAGTGTTCCACCCTCATCCTGTATGGATACCACTTCTACCGGTTTTCCGGTTTTGGCCAATTCCCCTGCTATGATTCTTGCTTGATGGGTTTCACATCCAAGCCCCAATACAATGACACCATAAACGTTCGGATTGGCGCCCATACCAACATATGTTCGGAAGGTTTGATCGTAATCTGCTCCTACTTGGGCACATCCGTGCTGATGGATAAATGTGACCGTCCCCTGAACCAATTCAGTAATCTGTTTCGCTACCTGCACAGCACATGTGATGGTCGGCAGGATCAGTACATGGTTTCGCACTCCCACACGTCCATCAGGACGCCGATATCCCCAAAATTTACCCCTCTGCAGATTTGGCAATCCGATCACCTCTTCCCCTTTTTCCTTCTAAATTATGAATATGAACATGCTCCCCAACCTGTATATCTTTAATGGCAATTCCTATAACTTCCCCATATTTTAAAATATCTTCCCCGCAAGGGATGGGCTTTACCGCAAATTTATGACCAAAATCGATGTCGTTTCTCATTTTTACCATATAGCTTTGACCTTGACACACAACAGTAACTTCCGCTCCAGCCGGTATATGTTCCAAGGCTACGGCAACTTTATCCTGAGGCTTCATCATGACGTTTTTATAGTTTTTTCCCAATTAGGTCACATCCTCAGATACTCTTTATTACACTGGATTGACTTTTTACCACATTAATTAGAGTTCCGATCCCAGATATCTCAATCTCGATTCGATCTCCATCCACCAGAGTAAATTCATTAGGAGGAACAATACATGTACCGGTTAGAAGAACCGTTCCATCAAATATCTCATTGTCTCTTACAAGGTAGGATACTAGTTCATCAAATCTTCTCTTTAACTGACCGGTACTTGCTGTACCTTCTACCACTAATTTTTCATCCCTGTATATACGGCAAGTGATCTGGAATTGATAAGGATCTTCAACGGTTTCTGCTAGGCGAATAGCAGGACCAATTGCACATGAATTCTTCCATATTTTAGCCTGCGGAAGATAAAGGGGATTTTCTCCTTCGATATCCCGGCAGCTCATATCGTTACCTACAATGTATCCCAAAATTTTGCCCACTTTATTAATAACTAATCCAAGTTCCGGCTCAGGAATTTGCCACTTTGAATCACTGCGCAAAAATACTTCCTGATTGGGACCAACAGTACGGGCTGCCGTTGACTTAAAGAAAATTTCAGGTCTAACGGCATTATAAACCTTATCATAAAATGTGGTAGCATCAAGCTTTCCTCCAGTTGCTTCATAGTTTCTGGCATCTCTACTTCTCTCATAAGTTACTCCAGATGCCCATACCTCTGGTGCTTCAATGGGTACAAGCAGATCTAATGATTCACAGCTCTTATCAAGGGGAGCTGAATTGGAAATGATTTCTTCAATCAAACGAAGGGATGTTATTTTTTTTGCATCAGCCTCTTGTACAAGCTGCATAAAATCCTTCTGTGGCAAAACATAAACCATATCATCATCTGTTAATGCCCCAAGAGTCGGAATTGATTGTTGTAAAAAACGTATAATACGCATATTGTCTCATCTCCAAGTTTTATATTATAAAAATAAGTTTTGTTATATAAACATAATTAAGACGAATAGACATTCTAAACCATTCATATCTGCCAACTAAACGATACCGTATCCCATCTGCCTTGATATTTCATTTCCCACTTCCATTAACATGCCAATAAATCCTTCCAATTTTTGATCATCTACACGAGACACGAGAGTAGACATACTAATTGCAGCAATAGGGGCTCCGGAATGGTCCCTTATAGGTACGGCGATACAGCGAACATCCGGTTCATTCTCTTGATTATCGACAGCGTAGCCAACTTGTCGTACTTTTTCCAGTTCATCCAGAAAATCCTTCTCATTACTAATCGTATTTTCCGTAGACTTCTGATAGACATAGTCCTTTAAAATACTTTCGATTTCTTCTTTTTTCCTAAATGCTACTAGAGCTTTCCCTACCGCACTGCAATGAACAGGAATTCTTCGCCCAATGCGAGAGTATAAAACAACGGCTTGTGGGCCTTCTACCTTATCGATGTATACTCCTTCCTTTCCATCTAGAATGACCAAGTGAGTGGTTTGCCCTGTATTCATCGACAGGTCCATCAAATATGGTTTTGCAATTTTTCGTACATCCAATCCATAGATAACAAAGCTGCCCCGTTCAAACAATTTCATGCCCAGCTTGTATTTGCCATTCTCGGGATTTTGCTGAATATAGCCATGAATCTGAAGAGTTTTCAACAAAGAATGAACCGTACTTTTGTGCAGATTTATCCGCTGGCTAATATCCGTGATTTTTAATTCAGTTTCATTTTCATCAAATAAATCTAATATGCGAAGTGCTCGATCTACCGCTTGAATAATTGGCATTTCACTCACCCTTTAATATCAATTCAAATATCTTTTATTTTATCATAATCATAAAATTATTCATTCAGCTTTTTGATCGAGCTACTTGAACGGATGTTACATATTGTTCGGCTATATGGGTAATTTTATTAAAATCGGAGTTGTCAATCGCTTTCCGATCCAACAGATTTCCACCTATCCCCACCGCAGCTACGTCCGCTTCAAAAAACGAGGCGATATTGTTCAAATGAATACCTCCAGTTGGTATCACTGGAATATGGGGAAATGGTGCTTTGATATCTTTAATATATTTCACCCCAAGGGTTGCGGCGGGGAATAATTTAACCAAATCCGCCCCCCATTCGATCGCAGTAATCATTTCCGTTGGAGTCATCACTCCGGGAACAGCAACTTTTCCATAGCGCAGAGCGGTACGGATAACACCCTCATGAAGACTGGGGCTAAAAATAAATTCTGCACCGTGATGGATCGCCAATCGTGCTGATTCACTGTCAATAACTGTACCGGCACCAACAAGGGCACGACCTTTCAATTGTTTGGAAATTCGATGAATGGTTTCAAAAGCCCCTGGGCTATCTACTGTTACTTCAAGGGCAGTTATGCCTCCCACAACAAGGCTTTCCGCAACCTTGTCAACTTTATCTTCAGGGATATGACGGATAACGGCAATGATCCCGCTTTCCACCAATTTTTGTAATAAGACCATCTTTTTAAGCATTCCTTTTCTCTTACCTCCAGATTTTTTTGTAGGATATGTTAACGGTAGATGGTTTGCTGGTCTTTTTCCGGGTTAATCTGTGACCAGAAGGGATACCCTTCTACATCACCAATCACCGTTAATGCATACGCACCAATCCGATTGCCTAGCTCAACAGAATCGCGATAGGACCAGCCGCGAAGAAGTCCTGACAGAAGTCCGGCAGCAAACCCGTCGCCAGCCCCGATGGGATCTACAATTTTTTCAACAGGATAACCAGGAACATATTCCTCTTGTTGGTTTACAGAGTAGTAAGCTCCATGTTCACCCAATTTTATAACCACGGCTTTTGCTCCATTCTGCAGTAATGAGTCTGCTATTTTTTCCGGTGCTGATTCTCCAGTTAAGATTTCTCCTTCTTCCAGTCCTGGAATGACAATATCACATAGGCCGGCAATATCAAAAAGAACTTCTTTTGCCTCTTCCGTTGACCACAATTTAAGACGAATATTGGGGTCAAACATAATCTTTAATCCATGTTTCTTCGCTAATTCTATAGAACGATATACAGCATCCCGACAGCTTTGACTTAATGCAGGAGTTATCCCGGTGATATGCAAATATTTTGCTTGCGATAGATAGGATTCATTTATATCATTCGGACTAAAATAACTGGCTGCAGAACCCTTTCGGTAATAGTAAACCTTCGGTTCCTGCATCACTTGCCTCTCTTTAAAGAAAACCCCGGTTGGATGCTTCTCGTCAAATTGAACCTGCGTTGTATCTACTCCCTCACCTCGGATGAAATTGCGAACAAACAGCCCAAATTCATCATTCCCTAAACGACTCATCCACCCAACCCGATGACCTAAACGAGCCAAGCCAATGGCTACATTTGATTCAGCACCACCGATGGTTTTTTCAAATAAGGTGGTATATCGAAGAGGACCTGTTGAAAGAGGATTTAGAAGCACCATCGTTTCACCAAAAGTTACAACATCCATTTATTATTCTCCTCCAATTGCAACAGGAACACCTAAGCCCGCAGCACCTTTTTCCGATGTTTTAAGATGCGGCGCATATCTTTTAATCATATCAAGCCCAATCCTTGCCCGTCTTACTCGCTCCTTGCATAATGCAATGGATGTGGACTCTAAATGGGTTCCTGAGGGATAAATATTCGGTGAGTTCCTTAATCCGAATTTGATATAAACAGGTGCAGCCACACGAATAATCTCAGGTATATCATAGTGACGAATAAATCCTCCGATATCATCGGGAGCCTCTACATAAATATCTATGGGAATATCCAGTACTTGTCGGATAGCAGCCAAGCGGGCCAAGGTTAAATCCGTTGGGACATTAAAAGTGTTAGCTCCAATCTGCTCCATCAAACGAATGGAAACAGGATTGGATGGCCCCATTTGCACAGAAATTTTTACGACCAAATCATCCGGCAGTTCCCTGTGTTTCTTACATTCATTTACCAGCCATAAAAGACCTTCATCGGCAACTAAAATACCACGAATTCCTTTATCACAGGCCCTTTTAATATCTTCAATGGAATAAACCAGCTGGTCCATCCCTTGAACCCGAAGGCCTGTAATTTTACCTGCACTTGCCCACTGCATTGGAGTGATGTCCCATGTTCCCCGGGGCCCTACAAACAGGCTTACTTCAAGCTTTTCTCTGCGTCCAATATCAGCCATTTGAACCAATTCTTCATCTGTCAGCAGCATGATTCCGCTTCCCTGTGAAACACGGTGGATGGTAACATCATAATGCTTGCAAGCTTCAATTACTGCTTCCAAAGAAGCAGGACCTTCCACACTTGGAATTTCCACACGATATTGCGCCCCATCAGGAAACGTTTTCGAAGAAGTGGGCAAATGGTGGCAGTCCCTGCCGGGGAACCCTAACTTTTCTATGAATTCCCTTGTTTTTTCCATATTATTACCCTCCCAGGTTCATACACTATTTTGTTGAAGGATATATAACATCCCGTTTATAATCGAGCACTGCTTCCTCAAATACGACAACAGGAACCACTCCATGAGCAGCATCTGTATGAGCAATCATTCTGTTACTGGCTGCCACTTGACGCTGCCGCTTTCGAATTGCGGCCATTCGTTCTTCCGCCAATCCTTTTCGTTCTTCCTTTATATGGTCAAACTTAAATTGAATGACGCCCTGCTGGAAATATGCTTCATTTAAAAATTGGATTTGGCGTTCCCTAAGATTGAGATAGAGAAGATCACCTGTTTTCAGATATAGAATACCTCCATGATGGTAAGCCTCAGGAGTCATATGTCCGATGGCGGCTCCATATGTGACTCCCGAATACCGGCCATCGCTGATTAGAGTTACCAGACGTTTCAATTTATGGTTTGCATTGATATGCTGCATCGGGGTGAACATTTCCGGCATTCCAAATGCCGCAGGTCCTTGCCCGGAAACAATAACCGCAATCTTTAAAATCCCCCTATCAACCATAATGTCAAAGAGTTCATCATAGCTTTTTTTCTCTAGTTCTTCATATTGTTCTGGCCCATTCTGTTTCAGCATGGCCAGCAAGTTCTTATAATGAAAACTTTGCTGCTGCTTTAATTCTTCAAGAAGATTGACATTTAGCAAGCTGCGGTTTGCATCATCCTCATTCTCATAGTAAAGAACAAAGGCCGCCTTTTTATCAAACTGATCCAGCTGGTCTGTCGTCATTCCGCTAATTTTTACAACGGCACTTTCAAAAAAGTTTCCCGTTAACACATCAACCCCGCTAAACGGGCGACGAGGTTTGGTGAGTATGATAGGATTATCTACTACATGCTTCGCTGACAAACCTTCGGTACTGATCAGACGATCCCGCCAAGTGGTTCCTGTAACCGTTGGGGCATCAATATCCATAGGAACCCCGTTTTCCATTAATTCAAAGAACAGTGTCTCCATCCCTCTGATCTTCCCGCTGCAGCACTGCATCGCCAAAGCAAAAATATCCCGACCTTGAGTTAAGCTGTAATCAAACAAATCTGGAACAGGCACCTCATGATGAATACGGTCAAGTTCCGTCAAACTAAACTTAAAACCACCATATAACATCGCTGCCACCAAATGCATCATGAGATTAGTTGATCCCCCTGATGCACTGTGAATTCGAATGGCATTTCTTACATTCGCTGCTGTGATATTGGATGCTCCAAATACGGGATCATTAATCATCGTCGCTAGACTATCCAGTGCTTGATTTATTTGCTCTTGAGTTGGAGGACCTGTCAAAAGCTCCAAGGCTGGATGGACAAGCCCCAATCCTGCTACAAGATGACGAGAGCTATTTCCTGTTCCGTTAAAAGCACAAACTCCTCCCTTCCCATCACAGGTTGCAATAGCCAAACGTTTTTCATAATCTTTGTGTTGCTCCTTTGTGATAATACCTCTCTCCCTTGCCCTCTCCAGTACACCTTGAAAAGCCGTATTGGATGAACACTGCAGGATATAAGCCATTGCATCGCGAAGGTCATATGCAATGTCATCATATCCCTGCTCTTCACATTGATTGGCAACTTCCTCTAATTCTTTATAAAGATCCTCCGGTATCGTCCCACCCTGTAATACATGGGCAGGAGCAAAGGTTGCAAAAAATGGAGCCTCTCCACGGTATTGACGGAGCCGGTCAATATGGGCTAGTGCACTGACTACCCCTAATGGCTGCTTATCGCAGCCTTGGATGATGAATGCCCCATGATAGCCATGGGATTCGACCTGGTTGATAATCATTTGGGCCACAGCATTGCGGCTCTGCAGGGAATAGCTCATCCCCTGGGTACTTTGGGCCGTTCCATCACACATCACTGGAGTAGAAAAGTAAAAGGGAACTCCCCCATTCTGCCAAATACGAATGGCGGCTCTGGCTGATGTTAGGTAGTCCATAATATGTGCGGGATGATCAGGTGAGCCGCCAATAATAGCAATACGTGGAGCATTGCTTTCCAATCGATCATAAATGGCATCCAAAGTCCAATCCGGTGATGGCCCTTCATATGAGGACCCAAGTATTTGTTTGGAACGGTCAAGAAATCCGGCCACACAAATCGGTTCATTTGCTTTCCCCTGGACATTGAATTCATACGGGTTTACTGAGTTCATCAAAGGATATTGCGGCATGTACATCTCTCCCATCTTCACTAATACTTACCATTCCGCTACTGTGCCATCTTCATTTCTCCAAACCGGATTTTTCCAATCGTGTCCGATCTTTGCTGCTTCTTTCACCTTTTCTTCATTGATTTGGATACCTAATCCAGGCCCATTTGGAATTTTGACAAACCCATCCGTATATTCAAAAACCGTTGGATCCGCTAGATAGTCCAACAGATCAGTTCCCTGATTATAATGAATACCCAGGCTTTGCTCCTGAATAATTGCATTTGGGGTACAGGCATCCAATTGCAGTGAAGAGGCTAAAGCAATGGGCCCAAGAGGGCAATGGGGAGCTACTGCGATATCAAAGGCTTCGGCCATGGCGGCAATCTTTTTCACCTCTAAAATGCCACCTGCATGGGATAAATCCGGTTGGATAATATCAACATATCCATCCATTAACAGCTGTTTAAAACCCCAACGGGAATATTGTCTTTCCCCGGTTGCTATGGGGATGACTGTATGTCTGGCAATTTCCTGAAGTGCCTCATTATTTTCCGGTAATACGGGCTCCTCGATAAACATGGGACGGTAAGGTTCCAATTCCTTCACCAGAATCTTGGCCATTGCTTTATGTACCCGACCATGAAAATCAATACCAATACCTACATCCTTGCCCACAGCCCCTCTCACCATTGCAATTCTTTCAATCACTTCATCAACTTTTCTAGTCGTATCGATATAGTTTAATTCTTCAGTTCCATTCATTTTGACAGCAGTGAATCCAGCATCTACCTTATCCTTGGCTGCATGGGCTACATCACTTGGCCGATCCCCGCCTATCCATGAGTAAACCCGAATTTTATCCCTAGCAGCACCTCCCAGCATTTCATATACAGGAAGGTTGTAGTATTTTCCTTTGATATCCCATAAAGCCTGCTCAATCCCGGAGATCGCGCTCATTAAGATGGGCCCTCCGCGATAAAAGCCGCCTCGATAAAGAACTTGCCAGTGATCTTCGATCCGCAAGGGGTCTTTTCCGATCAAATAATCGCTTAACTCTCTCACACAGGCTTCCACTGTACCCGCCCTTCCTTCAACAACGGGTTCACCCCAACCGGAAATTCCCTGATCTGTTTCAATCTTTAAAAACAACCAGCGGGGCTGTACTTTGTATAGATTTAATTGGGTTATTTTCATGAGGCTCCCTCCTATCTCAATTGAATTGGAGCAGGTTCAGACAAGATTTCTATATCTTCTCTATTTGTTCCCTCAGAAAGCAGACTTTCTGAAATCCAGATCTCCTTCAAATGGAGGGTATTTTGTATACGGACCACCCGTACTTTATTCATATCAAAGGTATTGCAGGTTTTAATGGCTGCCTTCACAGCTAATTCTTCTGTCTCCATAAACATCGGAACTTTAACTGTGCCTACAACCGTACTTGTTAAGGCGTTGGCATATCCTTTTTCCCACTCAATCTGTTGAAATACTTTTTTGGTTGTGATATCTGCTAAACCAATTCCATTTGCATTTCCATGGGTTTTCTCTGTGAGACCAAGCACAACGATTCGAGTTACCTCTGGTCCCCCGCTGGCATATGGAGTTGCGTATCGCCCCGTGATATTTGGGTCCATTCCATCCCCTGAAATGTCCTTTCCAATTTCATCTACAATTAAAACATCAATGGGATCAAACAATATTCGCGGCATGAGCCGTTTTGCTTCAAGAAGCAGTTCAGGTTCCACTTGTTCAAATTTTTCGGCCGGAACTGCCACAATTTTGGCTGGGCGATCATAGGCATTCTCAATCGTTCCTAATCCGAAAATAATCGGAACCTTCGATAAAGTGATTTTTGCCATCTCCGGAACATGTTCCGCCATGTATTTAAAACTATATGCATGAGCTGCTTCTGCCCCTTTCTGCTTACCTAGCCCAATGGTAATCATTTTCATTAAACCGCTTTCCACCCGTCCTCTAAAAGCAGTATGGGGTTTGATGCGATTAATCACAATCACCTTATCCGCTTCATAAGCGTATTTGTCGGTATAAACGGGAAGGCCGTTAGGCAGCCTTCCCACTTCCACCACATCCATGCTTGAGAGGATAGGAGCTTCAACAAAAGACTCTGTTACACCCAATTGTTCCAGAACCTCAATTTGTCCCTGGGCCGTTGCACCACCATGACTTCCCATGGCAGGAACGATGAAGGGATTCCCGCCAACGGATTTTACAGCATGTACAAGTTCTCTTGTAAGAATAGGAATATCAGCAACTCCACGGCTCCCCACAGCAATAGCAACCCGGTCACCAGTAGAAATGCGGGATAATACTCCAGCATCTTGAATCGCCTCATGTACTGCTTTTTCAACATCCATAATTTCCGGAGCAGGGAATTTTTGTTTCACTTTCACCATATTGGGAAGCGGGATATCTTGAAGTAATTCCTCAATGATTTGCATGATTATCCTCCTCATCAAGCTGAAAAACAATAAAGAAACTGATTATTTATTTCTCGCTTTTTTAACTTCAGAATAAAGTTCATTGACCAAGTCTTCACCAATTTCCTTTGCAAACTTATCAATAACCGGCTTAATGATTTCATTCATTTTTTCTTTTTCCTCAGGGCTAACCTCATTTACCTTCATTCCGTAAGACTTCAATCGTTCAAGTGCTTCCCCATTTACTTTACGGTTTAGTTCACGCTGGTACTTACCAGCTTCTATTGCCGAATCCCTTAAGATTTTTTGTTCTTCTTCTGAGAGTTGATCCCAGAACTTTTTGCTGACCAAGAAAACGAAAGGTGTGTATACATGATTCGTTAAACTCAGATACGGTTGAACTTCATAAAACTTATTGGACTCAATGGTTGCAAAGGGATTTTCCTGCCCATCTACTGTCTTGCTCTCCAATGCGGTAAAAACTTCAGAGAAGGGCATTGGTGTCGGATTAGCACCTAATGCAGCAAAGGCTTCCAAATGAACTTTATTCTGCATGGTGCGAATTTTTAACCCTTGAAAATCTTCAGCTGTAGCAACAGGACGCTTACTGTTGGTTAAATTACGGAACCCATTCTCCCAGTAAGTGAGTCCGATCAAACCGAACTCAGGTAATTTTTCAAGAATTTTTTGTCCCACAGGACCATCGAGAACATAATCTGCTTCTTCTTCATTATTAAAAACAAACGGGAAGTCAAAAATACCAAACTCTTTAATCATCCCTACCATTGGTGAAGTGGACGGGATGGTAATCTCCTGTAATCCGCCCTGAAGGGCTTCAATCATTTTTTGGTCATCACCAAGCTGTGCAGAGTAGTAATTTTGAACCTTAAGCTTACCACCGCTTTTTTCGGCAACCAATTCAGCAAACTTCTTTAATCCTTGCCCTTGTGGATGATCTTCATTTAATCCAATCCCTGCTTTAATCACACGCTCCTCAATTCCAGATGCAGCTTTTTCAGAAGAGGTTTCAGTACTTTTACCGCCACTGCCACATCCTGCAAGGACAATGAGGGAAAGAACAATAAGTCCCATCGATAATGCTTTAACCCATTTTTTCATAAAAATCAGCCTCCTAATTTTTTTATTTAACTACAGTGAAAAATAGCGTTCTGGTTGATTGGAGGAAAGATGAACGATCTCCTTCACTTTTTGATTCACTAAATATTTGGGATACTCTCCGTGCAACAGCACATCGACAACTCCCATGGCTGCTTTGGAGCGCATTTCCTTTGCAGACTCTTCTGAGTACCATGCAACATGGGGAGTAAGAATTACATTCTCAAAAGTAAGTAAAGGATTGTTCGATTGAATCGGTTCGGTTTCCACTACATCTAAACCCGCTCCAGCAATCTTTTTATTCTCCAATGCTTCAATCAATGCACCCTCATCTATAACAGGACCTCTCGAAGTGTTAATGATAAAAGTACCCTTTTTCATCAAATCAAACTGCCTTCTTCCAATCATGCCTCTGGTTGACTCAGTGAGGGGAGCGTGAACAGAAATGATATCTGCTTGCTGACACAATTCATCTAAAGATACCAGTCTAGCTCCCTTTTCTTGTACTACCTCCTCCGGTATATAAGGATCAAAAACGATGACATTTAAGCCTAGGGGCTTAACTTTCTCGCTTAATGACTGCGGAATCATCCCAAAGCCAACCAATCCTATAGTTCTTCCCCTTAGACGATAGATTGGCTGGGATATTTTAAAGTCCCAAACTCCGCTTTTAACATGATGATTGCATTTCACTATTTTTCGTGTACAAGCCATTAACAAAGCTAATGCATGGTCAGCCACTTCATCTTTACAGTAGTCCGGAACATTGGCTACACAAATCCCTTTTTCCGTTGCTGCATTGAGATCAATTGTATTCACTCCTACTCCATAACGAGTGATCACCCTGCACTTCTCAAGGGATTCTAGCACTTTGCGAGTAATTGGAGCATATTGATTAATGATGGCATCCGCATCTTTACAGGCAGCAATCACTTCCTCTTCTGTCCGGCATTGTGCCGGAACCAGTTGAATGTCTTTATGGTGCAAAACTTTTTCTTCATAACGCAAATCCGCATATTCCCAATCACTAACGACTACTTTCCACTTAGCCACTTCTGACCCTCCACGCTGTTAAATTTTAAGTAAACCATTGCAACGGTACCGTAATAATGCTAGGGAAAAATATAAGCAAGTATAGAATAATGACTTGTACGATGAGGAACGGCCAAACTCCCTTAACGATGTCCACCATTCCAATTCTGCTAATCCCGCATCCCACATATAACACGGTTCCTACCGGCGGAGTAATTAATCCGATACAGAGGTTAATAATCATCACGATGCCAAAGTATACAGGATCAATTCCTGCCATTTTTACGATCGGTAAAAGCACAGGTGTAAAAATCAGAATGGCAGGAGTAAGATCCATTACTACTCCAACGGCTAATAGCAAGATATTGATCACTACCATTAAAAGAACAGGGTTCTCAACCAATCCCCCTAATAGCCCTGCCATATCATCAGGAACATTGGCAACTGTGATTAGCCAAGCTGATACCATAGCCGCGGAGGCTACAAACATCACGACGCTGGTCATCTTTCCAGAGGATATTAAGCATTCATAAATATCTTTGATTTTGATTTCTCGATAAACAACAACAGCCACAAACAATGCGTAAAAAGCTGCAACAACGGCTGCTTCAGTAGGAGTAAACACTCCGCCACGCAATCCGCCGATAATAATTACCGGAAGAAACAATGCCCAGCTTGCCTCTTTAGTAGCAGTTAAGATTTCTTTCACACTTTTTCTCTTAGGCAATTCACTATGATCCCGGCGAGCAATAAATGACCATACAACGATTAGTCCAATGGCCAAAAGTATTCCAGGGACAATTCCACCCATAAACAATTGAGTGATAGACACACCGCTTACCACTCCAAAGATAATCATCGGTATACTAGGGGGAATAACCGGAGCAATGATACCCGCAGAAACAATAACGCCCGTCGAAAGATTTTTATTATACCCGCGAGCCACCATCATCGGAATAAGAATAGCGCCTAAGGCTGCTGTATCTGCGACTGCTGAACCCGATAGTCCAGAAAATAACACGCTTGCAATTATGGCAACATACCCCAATCCACCACGGATATGCCCTACCAAAGACATGGAAAAATTAACAATTCTTTTTGATATCCCCCCAGCATTCATCAATTCCCCTGCAAGAATAAAGAAAGGAATTGCCATCAAAGGGAAATTATTCGCACCATTAATCAGATTTTGAGCAACAATTTGACTATCAAATATATCCATAAAAAACATTAAGGCAACACCGCTTAACATTAAGGCAAAAGCAATGGGGATCCCTATTGCCAATGCTGCGAATAATGACCCTAAAAAAACTGCCAGCATCATCTGTTATGCCCCTCCCTTCTTTTGTTCTTCTTGTTCTGCAGGAATGATGTCCTGGGAAATATCCGGTGATAAAGAAAGATCTGTTCCCTTTATTTCCCCAAAAAAAGCCTTGTACACATTCTTTAGAATGATCATGGCCATTGCAATACTCATCAAAATTCCAATCCCATAAACAAAGGAGAGAGGGAGGCCAGTTGCAGGCGCTTTACTTGCCATATTTAAAATGGTCATCTTCCAACTGCCATCTAGAACAAGCCATAAAACATACAACACCATTAAATTACTAATGACAAATAAAAGCTTTCTCCACTTCTCAGGCAGAAGCTTTACAAAAACATCAACCCCTAAGTGCATATTTTCTTTTAGCGCTGCAATTGCTCCTAAAAAAACCATCCATACAAATAAAAAACGGGACATTTCCTCTGACCAAGTAATCCCTGAATTGAAGACATATCGAAGTACAACGTTCCCAAATACAAGAATAGACATGGACGCCAAGGAGACGGCAATTAGAATATTAACGAAACCAGAAAGAACTTTTGATGTCTTTTTCACTCTGTCTCCCCCTTGTTTTTAATGGGGGCCTGTTCAAGCCCCCATTTTTTACTTTGCTTCAGCCTTAATCCTTTCTACAATATCCTTTGCCCAAGGATATGTCTGATAAATTTCATCATAGAGAGGTTGAACTGCCGCCTCTAAATCGGCGCGATATTTATCATCTACAGGAGTGAATTTAATTCCCTTTTCCTCTAAGAATTTTTTATCATCCTCATAACTTTTTTCCATTAGTTCCCATTCATAGCTGGCAGATGCCTTTGCTGCTTCCTGGATCACATTTTGCTGTTCAGGTGTCAGCTTGTTCCAGAAATTTAAATTGATAATATAAAGGTTCGGACTAAACATATGACGGGATTCAAGAACATCGGTTTGAACTTCATACCATCCCGAAGCCTTTAAGGTTGCAATCGGATTATCCTGGCCATCGACCACCTTTTGTTCTAGTGCAGTAAAAACCTCAGAGAAGGGGAGTGGAGTTACATTGGCACCCAGTAATTGCCCTAACTTTATGTAGTTAGGAATATTGGGCATCCGTAAACGTAACCCCTTAAAATCCTCTATGCTAGCAAGTGTTCTGTTGCTGGAAAACATTCTAAACCCATTGGCACTCCAGGCAAGGGCCTTTACTCCATGGACCTTTTCCAAATCTTCCGTTAATTCTTCACCGATTGGCCCATTCAGCACTTTTTTCACATGTTCGTAATCTTTAAAGAGAAACGGCCATTCACCAACCGCCAATTTAGGAATATCCGACTGCATGATCATCCCCGGAATACCCATTTCGATGGTTCCGTTACGAACACCATCATAAAATTCTTTTTCTGCTCCCAATTTGCTATTGTCATAAATTTGCACCTTTAATGTACCGCCAGACATCTCTTCTACCATCGGCTTAAACTTTTCTCTTAGTGCAATATTTTGCGGGTGATCTGTTGCAAAATAATTGGCTACCTTGATCGTATAAGTTTTTGCTTCTGTAGGATTTTCACTACTAGTACTGTTTTCTGCTTCTTTGCTTCCACATCCAGCTAAAAACAAGAACGACATCAATACAAGACCTGATAATACCCATAACCCTTTTTTCACTTTCATATAGAGCCCCCTTACTAAACTTTTTACTTGTTTTATAATATAAAACATCGTTTTATATATGTGACAAAAATTAAACTAAAACAACTAGAACCGATACATGTTTTATATTATAAAACTAAGTTCTAAAATTTTTAACTTATAAATATGTTAATCGATATTGAAAACGGTGTCAATTCATTTTTTTGTTTTTTTTCGAATATTTCATTAAGGTTTATTTTTAATATTATGATTGTTGTTATTTGTAGAAGTTTTTTCGATAGCATTATATACTATGTAGATAAGAAAGCCATCGGTTAAATTCAAATTTGGGAGAGGATTTTGATGTCACTTGTTGAAAAAAATAAAAAATTAGAAGAGATTATACGGGATATGGGCAAGATTTTAATCGCTTTCTCCGGAGGCGTAGATAGCACCTTTCTTGTTGCCAAATCCAAAGAAATCTTGGGCGATCAAGTGTTAGCAGTTACCGCTTCTTCAGAAACATTTCCGCAAAGGGAATTTCAGGCAGCTGTTACCCTCGCGAATCAATTGGGGGTTTCTCATCAATCGGTCCAGATTGAAGAACTTACCAATGAAAATTTCGTAAGAAATAATCCTGACCGATGCTTCCATTGTAAAAGCGGACTGTATCATACACTAATTGATATAGCGAAAAAATTGGGATATCCATACATCTGTGACGGCTCCAACATGGATGATATGGGTGATTACCGTCCCGGACTTAAAGCGACCCGATCATTAGGAATACGAAGTCCCCTTCAAGAAGCCAATTTGTTTAAAAAAGAAATACGCATGCTTTCTAAAGAGATGGGGCTTCCTACCTGGAATAAACCGTCTTTTGCCTGTTTATCTTCACGAATTCCATATGGAACCCGAATCACCCAATCAAAGATCAATCAATTGGATGAAGCCGAAAACTTTCTCCTGCAGCTTGGCTTCCATCAGATCCGAGTAAGACATCATGAAAAGATTGCCCGGCTGGAGGTTCTTCCTCAGGACATGGAAAAAGTATTACAATACCGGGAAACGATTGACCAAAATTTGAAGAAATTGGGGTTCTCCTATGTGACTTTAGATCTTTGCGGTTATCGCGCCGGAAGTATGAATGAAGTGTTGCGAGGAGCCGTTAAAAATGAACATTGAGGACCTGGGATTTGCTAAATTGGATTTAGGAAGAAAAAAACGGACAGGATTTCCTGAAGTCATTTTCGGACAAGGAAAAACAGCTGATCAACTTGTGAAGATTTTCCATTCATTAAAGAATAAAGAAAGCAGAGTACTGGCTACCCGAATTACCCGGGAAATGGCGGATGCCGTAAAGGATATCCATCTCGATGTCCATTATCATGAAATTGCAAACATTTTATATTGGTCCAAAGAACCGCTACCTAATCCCCACGTTAAGGGATATATCGCCGTTGTCTGTGCCGGTACTTCAGACCTTCCTGTGGCGGAAGAAGCGGCGGTTACCGCAGAGGTAATGGGTTGTACCGTCCAACGTTTCTACGATGTGGGAGTAGCTGGAATTCATCGCCTCTTTACTCATATTGATCCTATTCGTGAAGCAGATGCCATCGTCGTGGTAGCAGGTATGGAAGGAGCCTTGCCAAGTGTGGTTGGTGGATTAGTGGATAAGCCCATCGTTGCTGTACCTACCAGCATTGGATATGGGGCTCATTTTTCCGGACTGGCCCCACTGCTTACTATGCTTAATTCCTGTGCACCTGGTATTGCCGTTGTTAATATTGATAACGGCTACGGAGGAGGAAGCTTTGCTGCGCGGATTCTCCATAACAAGTATTCATCATGAATTACGCTGGACATCATTTTTATCCCATGGCTAACCGCCACTAAGATTGGAACAAAGGAATTTATACGTCTGCATGTATAATTAGGTAAGTGGTGTAAAAAATTGTAAAGGATGTGAATTATGTCAGTCTTATATCTTGATTGTTTCTCAGGAATTAGTGGAAACATGGCCCTGGCAGCCCTCGTTGACGCCGGAGCAGATCCCCATCAGTTGGAGAAGGACTTAAAACAATTGCCAATTGAGCCTTTTTCCCTCCATTGGGAACGTGTATTGAAACGGGGCGTAACCGCCCTCCATTTAACCGTTAAAACAGATGAAAACATTCCTTCCAAATCCCATCGTCATTATCATCAAATTGAAACCATGATTAAAGAGGCTCATTACAGCGATCAGGTGAAGGAATGGGCCATTTCTATCTTCCGCCCCATTGCGGTGGCAGAAGCAAAAATCCATCATACAACCGTTGAGAAGGTGCATTTTCATGAAGTGGGGGCTGTTGACTCTATCGTAGATATTGTGGGATTTGCTTTGGCATTGGAGCAATTAAACATCAGCGAAATTTACTCTTCCCCGATTCCCGTCGGAGGAGGGTTCGTTGAATGTGCCCATGGAACATATCCGGTACCGGCCCCGGCGACCCTGGAAATTCTTAAAGGGATACCCCTTTCTCCCTCATCCATCCAGGGGGAGATGACCACACCTACGGGGGCTGGAATCATTGCCGGATTAAGTAAATCATCGGGACCCTTGGTTCCCATGGTTGTTGAACATATCGGATATGGTGCAGGAACAAAAGACTTTCCTGATCAACCCAATGTTTTAAGGGCAATTCTCGGATTCTGCCAATCGTAACGCTTCCCGATACACTTCTTTCAGGGGAATTCCCTTCTCTCTTGCAATTTTGGCACAGTCCTCATATTCGGGGGAAAACTGTACGGTCTTCTCCCGGAAAATTCCAATCTTTATCCTCACCGGTTCTCCCCATTTTGTATCAACCGTTATCCAACTCCTTCCCAGCCGATAACAGGAAACCGGATAATATCTTAATCCGAATGTGGTGGTTTCCTCAAAAACGATTTCCATCATTTTTTCCAATTTGTCCCGATGAACCAGAATATGAAGCAAAACAGCAGGTCGACTCTTTTTCATATAGATAGACGAATAATAAACATCATTTGCCCCTGCACAAAACAATTTCTCCATTACTATCCCCAGCCATTCGGGATTCATATCATCCAGATTCACTTCAATTTTCATCATTTCATGATCATCATGTTCACAATAATGATTCATCGCCATTGTTCCCCTCGTTTCCTATAAATTCTAATGCATGAAGCTGTTTCTCCAGTTAAAAACTATAGATGCGAAACTATCGGAGCCCTCAAAAACATTTGGGTATTTTCAACAATGAAGTTTACGGTCCCTGCACGAAGGTACTCGATTCCCTTACGATACAGATTCATGGCTCCAATTCGATCATTATTGGAAGTATAACCACACGTTCTACAAGTAAAATTTGCTTTTTTCTTGTTGCGATTCGCTTTTTCCGTAATCGCAAATCCCTATATGTTTCATCGTGCAATTTTCTTTGCACGAAGTTTTTCGTTCTAAACACGATTTCAGAAACAAAATTACAACCATCACAAGTTTGGTATAACTTTAATTTTTGCCGTAATCGTTTCCACGCTTTCACCTCCTTTTCACTAGGAAAATTATACCACTTTCTAAAGTGAAGAGGAAATATTTTAGAAAGGAGGACGACAGGAAATTGTCGTTCTAATCATTCCCATACTAGATACCGAACTACGCCACCATTCCTCGCCCACTTAAAGAGGATAGGCGTCTCCTGTCGGCAAACGATGAAAAAAATACGCATCAACCAAAATATCACTCTGATTTTGCTTGTCTTCATCCTATCCTTCACTTTCACTCCACTCCATGCCTTTGGGGAAAAAATTGAAGACCCCTATGGAGAACGGCAATACCTTTTTGAAAAAATGGAAAGTCTATTTGGCATTCCTTGGTACTATTTGGCAGCCATTGACCAATATGAAAGAAGTATAGCAAAGGTAAGAAAAGATATCCCAGTTAAAGAAGGACTTATCGCGATCTATATTCCTCCTTCAAAATGGACAGGATTTTTAAATCCAAATCCCAATGATGTGGAACCGAAATCCATCCAATTTTTTAATGGGATGGGCTTAGACGGGAATGGAGATGGATTGGCAGACCCAAAAAATGATCTCGATGTTTTATTTACCATGACTCAATATCTAAGCAGCTACGGGTTTAAAGAAGAGGATATCCGGATCGCTCTTTGGGAATATTATAAAAGAGAAAAAACGGTGGAACAAATTTCACAGTTTGCAAAAATTTATCAAAAATTTGATACTATTTTCTTAACCAAACAATCCTTCCCCATATCCAAGGGACTACAGTACAGCTATCGAAGCACCTGGGGAGATGCCAGGGGTTGGGGAGGACGACGCATGCATGAAGGAACCGATATTTTTGCATCATATGGAACTCCGGTTAAAAGCGTCTGCTACGGATATGTGGAAGTGATGGGATGGAATATCTACGGAGGATGGCGAGTCGGAATTCGCGGATTAGATAATATTTATTATTATTACGCCCACTTGGCAGGCTTTGAGAAAAGCATGCGAATCGGAGATATTGTTGAACCTGGCCAAATTATCGGTTATGTAGGAAGCTCCGGTTACGGAAAACCGGGCACCCAGGGAAAATTCCCTCCCCATCTTCATTTCGGCATGTATATAGACAACGGAAGAACAGAGTGGGCCTTTGATCCCTATCCTTACTTAAGAAAATGGGAGAGACAGCGAAAATAGCCCACTGTCTCTCCTGTTTCGAGTTTTACCCTTTATTTTGTTTGGAAACACGGACAGCCCGATAGATGCTGGCCGCCAAGCCTCCCCATAGAATCACAATACCAACAATCATCATAAAGATCGCACTTCCGCTCATTTCCCTTCAACCTCCTCATGTATCTCAATTTGAGTCGGCCACTTCTTTGCCGCCAAAACAAAACCTAGAACAATGACGGCAATGGCAACCACCCATCCGTATGAGATTACAAAAGATGTCGAGTATCCGCTGTAGTTCTCAGCAATATTGGTACGAATGTTGTCAAACATCATGTATCCCAAAACAGCCGGGGTGATAACACCAAGGCTGATGGTCCACCAAGAACCCAGGCGAATATCAGACAGTTCATTGGCATGATCCTTCAGTGTTCCAAGCTTACGCAAGAACCAGGAAATAATAATAACCTCAATTAATCCGGCAAAGGCAATCCCAAAGTTGTTAATGAAGTAATCAATTACATCCAGGAAGTAGAGTCCGCCTTTGGTTGCAAACAGAATGGAGATGATCGCTGATAAGCCGCCAAAGTAGGTAACGGCTTTATTACGGGATATTTGAAATTTTTCCTGGGTTGCGGCAATATAGGTTTCTACTATGGAAATCAAGGATGAAAGTCCTGCGAATATCAATGATCCGAAGAAAAGGACACCGAAAAACTCATTTAATCCCGGGAAAGTATTAATGATTTGTGGGAATACCACAAAGGCGAGCCCAACACCCCCTGCAACCACTTCAGAAACAGGAACTCCCTGGGCGGTAGCCATAAATCCTAAAATGCTAAATACCCCGATACCAGCCAGCAGCTCGAAACCGGAGTTGCTAAATCCGGTGATAAAGGCGCTGTTGGTAATCTCCGCTCTCTTAGGCAGATAGCTGGAATAGGTAATCATGATGGCAAAGGCAATGGATAGGCTGAAGAAAATTTGGCCATAGGCCGCCACCCATACTTTACCGCTGAAAATGGTGTCCCAGTTGGGTTTAAAGAATGCATCTAGGCCAGCGGCAGCACCTGGTAGGGTAATGGCGCGGATCACAATGATCAGGAACAAGATGCCCAATGCAGGAATAAAGATTTTGTTGGCCACTTCAATTCCTTTTTTAACCCCTTTAAATAATACGCCAAGGGTAATGGCCCAAACAAGAATCAATGGAATCAAAATACCAGGAACGAGACCTCCCACTTGTCCAGGACTCTCCGCAAGTTTTAAATAATTAGAAAATAGAAATCCTTCAGTATCATCGCCCCATGTCAGATTAAAGGAAAATACGGCATAGGACATTGCCCAGGCAATGATCACGGCGTAGTAGGTAGAGATGACGAAAGAAATGAGTACCTGCCACCAACCGACCCACTCCGTATTCTTATTCAGTCGGAAAAAGGACAAAGGTGCAGAACCGCGATACTTGTGCCCCATCGTGAATTCCAAAATCAACAGCGGAATTCCTGCGGTTAATAAGGCAAATAGGTATGGAATGAAGAATGCCCCTCCGCCATTTTCATAAGCGGTGGCTGGAAATCTCCAAATATTCCCCAATCCAACGGCAGAACCTATTGCGGCAAAGATAAAACCCGCCCGAGTTCCCCACTGCTCACGCTGATTCATTCAAATCCCTCCAAATAAAATATTAATATATGATGACTTCCGCTGATTTTCAGCGGAAAATGAATGACGCGAAGTAGGCAAAATAGTTTTTCACTATAAACTATATTCAGAAAATTATTTCCGCATACATGCTTATAATTTTAATTTATTCAAAATTTTCTATCTAAACTCCTGCAATTTTCCGTATTTTTTATATAGATACCCTTGGTATCAATATGAATGTCACATCCTGTCCAATCATATCATGTTCCTTTAAAGAAATAAAGCGTTTTCTTTTTCCTAAGAAATGTTGTACTATAAACTATTAAATCAGATTGAATATATATTCATTCAATTATTGTTTCATTTTTGGATCCAGAGCATCTCGTAAACCATCTCCCAATAAATTAAATCCTAGAACCGTTAACATGATGGCTAAACCAGGAAATATGACAGTCCATGGTGCCAATCTCATAAACTGTCTTGCATCGGATAACATTTTTCCCCATTCAGGTTCAGGCGGTTGAGCACCAAGACCTAAAAAACCGAGGGCTGCTGCTTCAATAATGGCCGTAGCAATACCCAGTGTTCCTTGGACAATAATTGGAGTTAAACTGTTAGGAAGAACATGATGGGTAATAATTCTCCAATTTTTCATCCCTATGGCCCGGGCTGCCATCACGTACTCCTCTTCTTTTACACTTAGCACTTTCGAACGAACCAACCTCCCGAAATTGGGGATATTTACAATGGCAATGGCAATTAAAGCATTTCCCAAACCTGGACCTAAGATGGCTACAATGGCAATGGCTAACAAAATGCTAGGAAAAGCCAGCATAATATCAAATAGGCGGGAAACCAGCATATCTACCCAACGACCATAATATCCAGCCATCAGTCCCAAAAACGAGCCGACAATAATGGAACCCATCACCGAGAAAAAACCCACCCATAAAGAAATACGTGCCCCGTAAATCACCCTGGTAAAAATATCTCTTCCCAGATTATCTGTTCCAAACCAATGCTCTGGTGACGGCGGTTTTAAACGATTACCCAAATTACTTCCATCATAGGGCTGCGTGGTAATAAGCGGAGCAAATATGGCGACTAACACAAATACAAAAATGATGGTACCGCCAATTAACGCCATTTTTTGCTTTCTCAATCGATGAAATCCTTCATACCATGGGGAAACTGTGAGAGATTTCTGGTCTTCTATTCTATCTTTTACGGCAAGCTGGATTTGATTCACCATTTTCCCCTCCTATTTATAATGAATTCTGGGATCGATATATGCATATAAAAGATCAACGATCAAATTGATAAAAACAAAAAGTGTAGCAATTACGAGAATACCCGATTGTATGACCGGATAGTCCCGATAACTGATGGCATTGTATATATATTGGCCAATTCCCGGCCAGCCAAATATCGTCTCAGTCAATACAGCTCCACCCAATAGAAGGCCTGTTTGCAATCCAATGACCGTTAGAACAGGAATCAAAGCATTCTTCAAGGCATGCTTATAAATGACCCAAAAATCATGGAGCCCCTTCGCCCTTGCAGTACGAATATAATCGGAACGCATTACCTCCAGCATGCTGGAACGGGTGATACGGGCAATGATGGCCATGGGAATGGTTCCCAATGCAATTCCAGGGAGGATAAGGTGCTTGACAATATCCCACAACCTTTGCCAGTCCCCCTGAATCAGGGAGTCAAGGACATAAAACCCAGTAATCGATTCAAAACCCATTTTTGCATCAAACCGGCCAATTGAAGGAAGCCATTGAAGTTTTTGTGCAAATATCCATTGCTCCATCAAACCTAACCAAAATACCGGCATGGAAACGCCAACAAGGGCCAGGAGCATACTTCCGTAATCAATCCATGAATTTTGCTTCCAGGCAGCAAAAATTCCGATATTCACCCCAAAAAATACGGCAATTATCATGCTGACGAAGGTTAATTCAAAGGTAGCTGCTAAATAGGGCCATATTTCCTGGGCAATGGGGACCTTTGTTCTTAGCGACGTCCCTATATCTCCCTGTAATATATCGGACAAATAACTCCAATATTGTATATACCACGGGTTGTTTAAACCAAGGTCCTCCCTAAGTTGAGCCAAGGCTTCCGGAGTGGCCTTTTCACCCAGTATTGTACGGGCCGGATCTCCAGGTATTGCATGGATAATAGAAAATACAATAATCGACATGCCCAGAAGAACAGGTATCAGCATGAGTAAGCGTCTTGTCGTATAAGAAAGCATGTCTTGTCACCTCAGTTTTTTAATATAAGGGTAGCATTGCACAATGCAACACTACCCTGTTTCTAATCTTACTCGAAGTACACTTTGGTCATCTTGTCTGTTCCGGTAGAATGGGGTACAAAGCCCTTGATATTCACCTTTCCTGCCAATGGAGGAGTAGAATGAACCAACGGAATCCATGGGGCATCATCCTTGATGATTTCCTGGGCTCTTTGATAGAGCTTTGCCCTTTCTCCCTGATCGCTGATTTGCTGAGCCTGAATCAAAATATCGTGAAGTTCGTCATTCTTGTAAAAAGCAATATTCCCAGCATCAGGACCTTTGGCATTATCTTTGTCCAAAAGAACATACAAGAAGTTATCAGGGTCTCCATTATCTCCTGTCCAACCTAACAGGGCCATGGAATGCTCTCCTTTTCCTGTTTTCTCCAAATAGGTGGCCCATTCATAGGAGACGATATTTGTTTTTACACCAATTTCAGAGAACCAAGCCTGGATCGCTTCAGCAATTTGCTGTCCCTGTGGAATATAGGGACGAGGCACAGGCATTGCCCAGAAATCCACCTCAAATCCATTGGGATAACCGGCCTCAGCCAACAGTTGCTTTGCTTTTTCTAGATTAAATTCATAATCCTGAATGTCATCATTATATCCCCACAAAGAAGGTGGCATGGGATTTTTGGCCGGTTCAGCCAAACCATTATAAAATGCATCAATTAACGCCTTTTTATCTACGGCGTAGTTTAATGCCTGACGCACCTTTTTGTTATCAAACGGAGGCTTTTCCGTGTTAAAGGCAAGATATCCCACATTCATACTGGGACGCAAAAATACCTGTAGATTGGAATCTTGCTTTGCAAGGGTAACATCATCCGGATTTAACCCATCCATCAAGTCAATCTCACCGTTTTGAAGAGCGATAAATCTGGCAGAATTGTCCGGAATGGAACGGTAAATTAATTTATCCAGTTTCGGATACCCTTCCATCCAATAGTTGGGATTTTTCTCTAAAGTAATGCTATCATTTCTTTTCCATTCTTTAAAAATAAAAGGTCCTGTACCCACTGGATTTTCACCAAATTTGTCTCCATATTTCTTGACCGCCTCCGGTGAAGCAATCGCGAAGGCAGGCATGGCGATCGTATTGATAAACGGAGAATATGGGCGGTTTAATGTAATTTGAACGGTATAGGGATTTACCGATTTTACTTCTTTAATGATGTGCCCTTCATCCCCCTTAAATCCGCCAAACATATAACTGTAGTAAGGAAAGTCCCCCTGATGGTATGGATTTTCCTTATCCATCCACCGCTCAAAATTAAATACCACGGCGTCTGCATTAAAATCAGTGCCATCATGGAATTTAACTCCCTGACGAAGCTTGAACGTCCATGTTAGTCCATCTTGAGAATCCCACTCTTCAGCCAGAGCCGGAACCACATCGGTACTGTCATCAGCATAATCAACAAGGGTATCAAAAACCTGCTTGGTAACCACCAGGGATTCCCCATCGGTTACATCTGCAGGATCAAGAGAAACAGAGTCACCCCCGCGTCCAAATACAAGGGTTCCACCCCCATTAGGTAATGAACTCCTGTTATTGGTTGAACTATCTGTACCAGAACTTCCTGAATTTTGATTTTCAGATGCAGGTTGACTGGATGTATTTGTTTCTTTACCTCCACAACCAACGATAAAAATTGAAAATGCAAAGAGAAGAACAAAACCAATCAATGTCCATTTCTTCATAGAATAGACCCCCCTTTGAAATAATAAATCGACTGATTATTCATTCACAAATATTTTTTAAATATTCGCACCCTCCTCCTTCCTGTCCTTTATTATTTATACAAGTGGCAGGCTACATAATGACTTCCACCTATATCGCGATACTCGGGAATTTCTCTCTTGCATATCTCCATACATTCAGGACATCTTGTATGAAACATACATCCTGAAGGCGGATTTGCCGGACTTGGCACATCACCCTGCAGGATAATTCTTTCCTTTCTCTCTTCCGGATTGATAGAGGGAACTGCAGATAATAAGGCCCTGGTATAAGGGTGTTTAGGAGATTGGTACAGCTCATATTTATCCGCCAGCTCAACCAGTTTTCCTAAATACATCACCCCGACTCGGTCGCTGATATGATGTACGACACTTAAATCATGGGCGATAAAGATATAGGTTAAATGAAACTCCTTTTGCAAATCTTCCATCAAATTAAGGACTTGGGACTGTATAGACACATCCAATGCTGAAACAGGTTCATCAGCAATAATTAACTTTGGATTGACAGCTAAAGCACGGGCGATACCTATTCGCTGCCGTTGTCCCCCGCTAAATTGATGGGGATAACGCTTGGCATGATCACGATTTAATCCAACGACCTCCAAAAGTTCATGCACCCGTTTTTTCCGCTCCTTTGAAGTCATGCCCAATCCATGAACAATCAAAGGCTCCTCCAAAATTCTCTCCACGGTATGCCGGGGATTTAAAGAGGCGAATGGGTCCTGAAAAACCATCTGCATATCCCTTCGTATCCTTCTCATTTTCTCTTTATTTAAAGAGGTGATTTCTATTCCATCAAATAAGATTTGACCATCTGTTGGTTCTATCAGTCGCAAAATGGTACGGCCCATGGTAGATTTTCCGCAGCCGCTTTCCCCCACCAACCCCAGAGTTTCTCCTTGTTTTACTGTAAAAGAAACCTCATTGACTGCTTTCACCTGTGAAATTTCTTTTCCAAAAATCCCCCCTCTGATAGGGAAATATTTTTTAAGTTTTTTAATTTCCAACAAATCCTGATGCAATACCCCCTGCCTCCTTCTTGTCCTGATATAACCAACATCGACAGAGATGATCTGGCTGCAACATCATTAATTCTGGCATTTCTTCAAAGCATTGTTCCATGGCTTTATCACATCGGGGAGCAAATCGGCAGCCCCTTTTAATAGACCCAGGAATGGGAACATTGCCTGGAATGGAGAATAGCCTTTTCTGTTTTTTTGCGATTTTTGGAACTGATTCCAGCAATCCAATGGTATAGGGATGCCGCGGATGTTGAAATATGGTTGGCACATCCCCTTCTTCAATCACTTTCCCTGAATACATTACCACTACGCGATCACATATTTCAGCGACGACTCCAAGATCATGGGTAATTAACATAATGGATGTTCCCGACTCTTGATTCAGTTTTTTCATTAAATCCAAGATTTGAGCCTGAATGGTTACATCCAGGGCTGTTGTCGGCTCATCTGCAATTAACAATTGCGGTTGACAAGACATCGCCATGGCAATCATGACCCGTTGTCTCATACCTCCGGATAACTGATGGGGATATTCACGGACCGTTTGTTCGATTCTTGGAATACCTACCTTTTTAAGCATATCAAAGGTATGTTCCCTGGCCTCTTTTCTGCTTACATTTTTGTGGAGCATAATCGCCTCATCAATTTGATCCCCAATGGTATACACAGGATTTAAGGATGTCATCGGCTCCTGAAAAATCATGGCAATATCATTTCCACGAATTTGTCTCATTCGCTTCTCAGAAACGTCTAACAAATTCTCTCCATTAAAAAGGATTTTCCCATTTACTATCTTTCCTGGCGGCTGGGGAACCAGTCTCATAATCGACAGGGATGTAACGCTCTTTCCACAGCCAGATTCCCCAACGATTCCAAGAATTTCACTCTTTTTTACATACAGATCAACTCCGTCGACCGCAGGAATTACATCACGATCAGAAAAAAAATAGGTGTGCAAATTTTTAATTCTGAGGATCGGCTCATTCATCTCTATCTACCTCTTCATCTATTCAATGCTGACTTTATTGTCTTTCTACAAAGGACAAGAAAATCCTTCTAAAAAATTTAAATTTATTCACATTTCATAATAATTTTGTTTCAGTTTAATTAGTTGGGATTACGATACTCGGGGGAGGAGCAATATTTTGTGTCCCTGTCGTTCCCGAAGTTCCTGTCGTTCCAGTCACATTTCCATTACCGTCATAATAAACTTGGGGGACTTCTCCAACCACCAGCGCATAGGAAATGGGAACCTGGGTACTAACCGTTGCCGGTTCCGAAATAAATGGGATCACAACAGACACTTCTGCTTCAATGATGACATAGACTGTCCATAATACCATGTTAATCCCGGCGTTTTCTGTTTTAATATTTACATTGACTTGGGCATATCCGATAGGAACCAATGTAATCGGAACCTCAGGACCCAACTGTGCCAAAATATTGCTGTTTAATGCCTGGCCTAAAGGGATCGGCTGAATTTCCTTGCCTAAGTCATCAAGAACTCCTTGTACCCTTGCCGTCGTCTCCCCCTGTAGTCTGGCAATTTCTTTATAATTGTAAATAGCCGCTACAATTTTTCCATTTCCATCATAGCGAAATTCAATCAATTCCTTAAAATCGGTTCCCATGGCTATTTTTTTGCTAATGGCATCATTTATGGCTTTGGTCGCATACTGTTTTACCTTTGTTTTAGCAATGGCCATTAAGGTGGGCTGCAGATTTTTCTCCACATATAAAAATCCCTGGGTTGAAATTACAACGATAATAACCAAAGAAATAAATAAAACATTCTTGCCGGATAAGGGTCCCTTCTTCCTCTTTCCAAATCTGGCCATGGACACACCCCCTCATCACAATTTATGCTGGGGGCGTACAAAAAATCTTAACTTCTCAAAATAAAAAAAAATGTTATGATAGACGGGAAGGGGGAATATCAATGTTTGATGTTAAACTGATCCGTTATTCTGATCCAGACAGAAAGTATTTAGCCCACGCAGCAGCTGTTTATTTGGGAAAACCGGATATTGATAATATTAAAAGGCCCTTAAATATTATGAAAAAAGGAGATACCTTGGCAATATTCAGAGGTGAGAGTGCCAGATTTGAATTCAAAACATCAAAAGTTGTCTATGACCACCTGATTACATATACCACCCAAAACATGAGAGCATGCGGAGGACTTCGGGCAAATGAGGCTACTGTCTTTGTGCCTCCTGTTGAAGATGATGATCCCATTTATACACAAATTGGTGAAAAGCATTTAGATAATTACCGGAACCTTATCCACGGGATAGATCCGCAAAGCAATGATCCCATCAAGAAAAAAAAATTACAGGCAGCCCGTTCTGTAGCCCCTGTATCTGTGCAGCTTCATTATATTTTTGAATTTAATTTTTGCACCCTTATCGAAGCCATATTTCCGCAACGGATTTGGACACCTGGCGCCCAATTGGATACGAAACAAGTGGTACAAAAAATGTTTGAGTTAGTACGTGAACAAGACCCCGAATTATGGGATCTCGTTTATGAGTTATATGGACCAGAAGCTCAAGGTTGGAAAAAAGCAAGACAAAAGCTAAAAAAAGAAAATCCCGAGTTATATCATGAAATTATGGATAAATATGGCAAAATGACCTCTATGTGGGAATCATAAGTAAAGGCTTTCCTCACTTTCTTCCTACTCATGATTGGCGTCCATATGACATAGGGAGGGACTGGCTAAATAAATTTATCCATTCAAAATCAGATAAATGATGATGATTAGCGAAAGCATCCAGGTGTAATATGAGAAATAATGAAGTTTGACTCTTTCCAGAATTCCCATCAGCCATTTAATCCCTAAAATCGCTGAAAAAAAGGATGAGAGGATGGCAAGCAGATAGGGCCCTTCAGTCAAGCTTCCTTTCACACCTGACTGCAACAGATCAACCGTCGTTAGGATGGCACCACCTGCAATAATCGGAATGGCCATGATAAAGGAATAACGAATAGCTAGTGGTTTTTCCATTCCCAACCATAATGCGGCAACCAAGGTTGATCCTGACCGTGAGATGCCCGGGATCAAAGCTATGGTTTGGGCAATTCCCATCCCGATGCTGTCCCAAAAAGTTAGTCTCTCAATGGTTTTCCTGCCGGTTGCATATCTCTGGATGATCCAAAGAAATATACCGGTTGCAAAAAAAGCCAAGGCAATAACCAACAGGGAATTTTTTATTTGATTTAATAGATCATCAAAAACAACATAACCGACAAAGGTAATAAATGTGCTTATGATGATATAAAGACCAAATAAAAATCCAATTTGATCCTGTTTGTTCCGCTTCATGATATATCGAAAGAATTGAATTACGATGGATGAAATATCCTTCCAAAAGAAGATCAGCACCGCTAACAAAGAACCAAAATGAAGCATTAACTCGAATGTTAAATCAGCCTGTTCAAAATTAAACATTTTCTCAAACAGAACAAGGTGTGCCGAAGAACTGATCGGCCACCATTCTGTCAAGCCTTGAAGGACACCGATAAAAATTGCAAATAGCCACTCATTCATTTTCTTTCCCCTCTTCTTTATCCCATCTTAAACTACATCATTTACTATACACCTTAGTGAACCCTATTGGAATATCCCTTAGAATTGGGGGAACCTCCAATCCCTTCCTTTGCCAGCTTGATTTTCATCAACTCCAACATATATAAAGATAGCATTTGGAAGATTTCCTCCTCATTCATTTCATGAATAATTTTAAGCAGATGTTCCCGATCCTGTTCTTGTAGAATCCCGACCACTATCGCTACAGCATCTTCCTCATCTCCAGTCAACTGATTTTTATACAATTGATATAAATCATCCAAAAACTTCACAGCAATCAACTCCTTTGATGGTAAAGAAAACTTATATTGAAATCCAGCGGGGTTCCCTAAACCGCGATAATGATTGATAACGGTTTAATTCTTTCAGTAATACGTCTCTTATAAATTCAGGCAGCAAGTATTCCACCTCAACAGCTTCAGTAAAAGCAGGAAAAATGGCTCCAAAGGTAAACATGTCAATAGTTGCCACCGTGTACATTTGATTCGGCTGCAAAATTTCGCCATTCACTTCTGCCTGTATAACCTTTTCCCCTTCCGGACGTTGTGGATCATAGTGAATATACAATCCATCCACACACATCCAGCCTAACACTTTCCCTCTGAATCCAAATCCTCTGATTTCCCTTTGAATATTCCTTTGTAACAGGGATTCCTCTAGTATAGTAAGGATTTGCTCGCCGGTCAACTTTAACCGGCATGGATTGATGGGATGAGGACACATTTGAAGAAGCTTCTTCCGTGAGATCTCTCCCCTTGGCAACTCCTCAAGCAGCACCCCCGAATTAACCATACTGATTTCTCCCTGTGCGTAGTTCCTCAATCCTTGTGCCAAAACATTTCCCAATGGTGATTCTTTATCCCAGTAAACAGGGAGATCTTCATCTAGAACCGCCACCCTTTCCCCCATCTCTTCTTCCACCTGTTCAGTGGATAGACGCAAAAAATCTAATATCCTTGGGTCAGGTAACATGGTTGAAACTTCATGCAGTGAGGCGGAATAATGAAAACCTTCTTCTGTTTGTTCAATGGTAATGTGACCCACATATTCTCCGAATTTCCCCGCTTGAGCAATCAGACAATTTCCCTCTCTAATTCCTTCCGGTAACGTATGATGGGTATGAGAGCCTATTATCAATCGGATTTCAGGGAAGCGTCTGGCGATATCCAAATCCCGTTGGAAACCAAGGTGAGACATCAAGATTAATATATCCGCTTGATTCTTCAGTTGCCTCACTTGATCCGCAATGATTTCTAATGGAGACAAAACATCCCATCCAAGTAAATGGTAAAAACTTTGATACGGGGCAGTTACACCCAACAATCCAATGGATAAATCACCAATCCTGACCATATGGGATGGAACCATCCAATCGGGAGCACGCTTGGAATCAAGATGAAAAAAATTACTGCAAATCACTTTAAAATTTGCATGTGCGTAGAGTTTCTCCAGCTTTTCTTTAGGAAAGGTAAGTCCCTCATTATTTCCAATGGTAACAAACTGATAACCAGTTAAATTCATCACTTCAATATTCGTTTTTCCCCAGGTTCCTTCTGTTAACAGACTCATGCGATCCGTATGGTCACCAAGGTCCAGAACGAGGACCGTTTCTCCTTTTTCTTCTAAATCCCTTTTTAACTCATGAATGCAGGAAGAAATGTAGGGCATTTGTGAGAAATGGCTATGAATATCATTCGTATGGAGAATATGTACCTTATTCATCATTACAATCCGCTCCAAATCATTTTAGCCGCCAAAACGATTAAGATAATCTGCAATGATATGACTAATCCTTTGGCGGAAAACTTACCAGATAAATAGGCTCCCAATCTTCCGCCTATCCATGCGCCCGGAGCAAGAATTCCGGCGTACATCCAGTTTATACTGCCTATCAGCAAATGGGTGAGGCTTCCTACCAGTGCTGACAACAATATAATAAACATGGAGGTGGCTGTGGCTACATGGGGGGGGAAAGAGAATAAGACTACCATTGCCGGAACCATTAAAGATCCCCCGCCAATTCCAAACATGCTTGAGATCATCCCAACAAAGAAGGAAATCAGGAGAGCAACTCTTCTGCGATATCCATATTTATAGGGTATTCCATCCTGACCCATGTATTCCTTCACAACACTCCACTTCATTTCCCTCTTTTTAAATCCATCTCTCTTCATCATGATGAAAAACAGCAACAGAAGGAGTAATCCAAACAGAATATTGAAGCTTTTCACGTCCAGAAGCCCTGTAATATAGGCACCGACAATGGCACCGGGACCACTGGCCAAAAAGAATAAAAGCCCACTCTGAAAGTCTACCCGGTTTTGCTTTTTATAAGAAATCGTAGATGATAGTGCAGTAACAATAATGACGAAGAGGGATATACCCACTGCTTCCTGTGGAGAAATGGAAATCTTTCCAGATGTCATTTCTGTCAAAAACAATAAGGTGGGAACGATAAAGACTCCGCCGCCCAACCCAACAAGACTTCCAATCGTACCTGCAAATACTCCTAAAAAAGCGATAAATATCCATTCCATGTTGTGACTCCTTTGCCTGTTGCTAACCGATACTAAGACTCTCACTTCTTTGCAAAATCTACTTGGGATATATATTCATGATATACTTAATAAAAACGAAGAACAAGGGAGTGAGCTGCTTTGAGATTAGGAAACCCATTCCAACATTCTCCACTCATAATCTTACATCAGGAAGTTTATCAGCAAATTCTAACCTCGGCCAGTGTAGGATACCCCCATGAGTTTTGTGCGATTTTGGGCGGTGAAAAAGCTGAAATCACCCGTCTTTATCCCTTAAAAAATATAGCGGCTGAGCCGGAACGATTCTTTAAGTGGTCGCCGCAAGAATTCATTCAACAATGGAAGAGAATCATGCAGGATCAATTGGAATGGGTGGGTGTCATTCATTCCCATCCCCATGGCAAACCATATCCATCACATGCCGATCATCTAAATTGGCACTATCCACAGCTTAGCTATTGGATTCTTTCTTTCCCACAAAAAGCAGAACCAAAACTTCTTTTATTCCAATGGAGCAAAAACGGGTTTGTTCAACAGAACTATACGATACAAGAATAAATTCACGAGTTCAACTTTTTTTAGAAGTAAGAAGTAAAAAGCGAGCCCCTCGGACTCGCCTTTAGCTGTTTTCACCTTTATCTCCACTTTTATTAAATTCTCAATTACCCAATGGAGCCTTCCATCTCGAACTTAATCAAACGATTCATTTCTACGGCATATTCCATCGGAAGCTCTTTAGTAAATGGTTCGATAAAGCCCATGACAATCATCTGAGTAGCTTCTTCTTCCGATAAGCCGCGGCTCATCAAATAGAAAAGCTGATCCTCACTTACCTTAGAAACCGTTGCCTCATGTTCTAAAGTAATGTTGTCATTTAACACCTCATTATAGGGAATAGTATCTGACGTGGATTCCTTATCAAGGATTAAGGTATCACACTTGATATTGGCTTTGGAACCCTCTGACTTCCTTCCAAAATTGGCTAGACCGCGATAAGTGGTTTTCCCTCCATCTTTACTGATGGATTTGGAAACAATGGTAGATGTGCAATCAGGAGCCAAATGAACCACCTTTGCTCCCGCATCCTGATGCTGTCCTTTACCAGCCACTGCAATGGACAATACATTGGCCTTCGCCCTCGGCCCCTTCATGATGACGGCAGGATACTTCATGGTTAATTTGCTTCCTATATTCCCATCCACCCATTCCATGGTGGCATCTGAATAAGCGACGGCCCTCTTAGTCACCAAATTATAAACGTTATTGGACCAGTTTTGGATGGTGGTATACCGACAGCGTGCACGATCCTTGACGATAATTTCCACCACTGCACTGTGAAGGGAATCCGTGGTATAAATCGGTGCGGTACACCCTTCCACATAGTGAACAAAACTGTCTTCATCGGCAATAATCAAGGTTCTTTCAAACTGCCCCATGTTTTCAGAGTTAATACGGAAATACGCCTGCAGCGGAACCTCACACTTTACACCCTTGGGAACATAAATGAAGCTTCCACCAGACCATACCGCACTATTTAAAGCGGCAAATTTGTTATCTGCAGGAGGAACAACCGTTCCGAAATATTCCTTCACCAGTTCAGGATATTCCCGGACTGCGGTATCGGTATCACAGAAAATAACCCCCTGTTCTTCCAACTCCTTCTGCATATTATGATAGACCACTTCCGATTCATACTGGGCAGATACTCCCGCCAGATATTTTTGTTCTGCCTCGGGAATTCCTAATTTATCAAAGGTTTGTTTAATTTCAGAAGGCACTTCATCCCAGCTGCGCCCTTGTTTCTCAGAGGGCTTTACATAATAAGTGATACTGTCAAAATCAAGCCCAGACAAGTTTCCTCCCCAATCTGGCATCTGCTTTTGGAAAAATAGTTCCAAAGATTTTAAACGAAAATCCAACATCCACTGGGGTTCACCTTTAATACGAGATATTTCTTCTACAATCTCCCTAGAGAGACCCCTTTTTGTTCGAAATATAGAAATATCAGGATCATGAAACCCGTATTGATATTCTTGTAACTCCGGTGCTTTTCCAGCCATCATAAATCCTCCTTTACTCAGATTTTAGTTTGCACTCACCACAACCCTTTTCCATGGCTTTCCACGCAAGGGTAGCGCATTTAATTCTTGCGGGAAATTTAGAAACACCTTGCAAAGCTTCGATATCGCCAATATCTAGACCATAACTTTCAGGATCAATATCTTTCCCTTGCATCATCAGAGAAAATAACTCTGCCATTTTCATGGCATCATCCAAGGATAATCCCCTGACCGCCTCGGTCATCATTGAAGCGGAAGCCATACTGATGGAACAACCCTCTCCCACAAATTTTGCCTCAGCAATTTTTTCATCTTCTATGCGCATTTGCAGTTGGATACGGTCTCCGCAGGTTGGATTATTTAAGTTCACCGTGACCGCTCCATCTTCGATGGTCCCACGATTTCTCGGTTTTTGATAATGATCCATGATCACACGACGGTATAAGTCATCCAAGGACATGGCTAAAATACTCCTTTGTCTTTATCAGTGCATTTATGAATCGGTCAATATCTTCTTCTGTGTTATATAAATACATGCTTGCCCGGGCAGTTGCCGTTACATTTAACCACTTCATCAAAGGTTGGCAACAATGATGTCCTGCCCGTACCGCAACCCCTTCAGCATCCAATACGGTGGCTACATCGTGAGGATGTACGTGATCCAAATTAAAGGTAATCACTCCGCTACGTCCTTTTCTCGGACCATAGATGGTGATTCCGTCAATCCCCTCCAATTTCTCAAAGGCATATTGGACAAGCTTCCTTTCATGGGCAGCAATTTCATTCATTCCGATCTCCTGAAGAAAATCAATGGCTGCACCAAGACCAACGGCCCCCGCAATAATGGGAGTCCCTCCTTCAAACTTCCAAGGAATCTCCTTCCATGTGGAGTCATACAGATCGACGAAATCAATCATTTCACCGCCAAATTCAACGGGTTCCATTTTTTCCAACCATTTTCTTTTCCCATATAAAGCACCAATTCCTGTAGGGCCAAGCATTTTATGTCCGGAAAAGGCGTAGAAATCACAATCCAGTTCCTGAACATCCACCTTTAGATGGGGGGTAGATTGAGCCCCGTCAACAACAAGGATCGCTCCATGCCCATGGGCAATATGGGCAATTTCCTTAATAGGGTTGATGGTTCCCAAAACATTGGAAACATAGGCGATGGAAACCAGTTTCGTGCGATGGGTGATCGTTTTCCTCACATTTTCAAGGGATACCGTTCCATCTTCCTGAAGGGGAATATATTTCAACGTAGCTCCGGTGGCTTTTGCCGCCTGTTGCCACGGAATTAGATTACTGTGGTGCTCCGCAGGAGTGATGACGATTTCGTCTCCCTCTTTTAGAAAAGCCCTCGCATAGGATTGAGCCACCAAATTTAATGCAGTTGTTGTTCCCCTTGTGAAAACAATCTCATGTGATGAACCAGCATTGATAAAAGAAGCCACTTTTTCTCGGGCTCCCTCATAGGCTTCTGTGGCCCGGTTGCCCAAAGTATGGACACCGCGATGGACATTGGAATTATTTTTTTTGTAGTAATTTTCGATGGCCTCAATCACCTGGATTGGCTTTTGAGAAGTAGCAGCATTATCCAGGTAAACTAAGGGATGTCCGTTTACTTCCTGATGAAGGATGGGAAATGATTTTCGAATCTCGTGTTCATTCATCTTCCTAATTTCCTTTCAATAACCTGTTCTAATCTATTTTTTACCCCTTCGATGGGGATATTGGAGACTACAGGGGCCAAGAATCCACGAATGATTAGGCGTTCCGCCTCTTCCTTCGGTATTCCTCTTGACATAAAATAAAACAGCTGAGAAGCATTAATCTGTCCCACACTGGCTGCATGACCTGCTTTGACATCATCTTCGTCAATAAGCAAAATGGGATTGGCATCACCCCGAGATTTATCGCTGAGCATCAGGATGTTTTCCGTCTGTTCCCCATTGGCTTTCTGCGCACCTTTTTTTATTTCGGTGATCCCGTTTAGAATGGCAGTAGATTCCTCTTTCATGACTCCCCGGGAAAGAATGCTGCTTTCTGTATGGGTTCCAATATGAATCACTTTAGAGGTATAGTTTCCCCTTTGATTTCTTGTTCCGATCATGACAGATTGGGTATTTACCGATGAACCCCTTCCTTTTAACAGTGTCACATTTTCGGAAACGGTGTTCCCATTGTTCATTTCACCAATGATCCACTCCATGTGACCATCATTCTCAACAATGGCTTTTCGATGGGTAATATCAATAAAATCTTTGGGAGCATGATGGACAGATGCAAAGGTAACTTTGGCATTGGCACCTACAAAAACCTCTGTCACTCCATTATAAACACCTTTACCTTCAGAAGTGGAGATTACATTTTCTACGAAAATGAGGGAGCTCCCCTGTTCAGCTATAATTAAAATGTGAGGTAGCATGCTGCTCCCCTTCCCATCCACCCAAAAAAGCCCTTGAATGGGAACCTTCACTTCCACGTTTTTCGGAACATACAAGAAGACACCGTTATCCCACGCAGCCCCATGTAGGGCAGTTAATTGGTTTAAGCCAGTAGATACGGCTTCTGTCATAAATTTTTTCTCTATTAATTCAGAATGGGAAATCATCGCTGTCTGAAGATCCGTAAAGATCACACCCAGTTCTTTTAATTGATCTGAAAGATGTGAATAGACCGCTTGATGATTTTTTTGAAGAAACAAAGTGGGCAAAATTTCTCCTTCATCACTTAAATAAGAAAGAATTTCTTTTGGCAATTGAGTAACCTCGTTCACTCTTTCTTCTTCTTGATATTCTAATGAAGGATACAACTCCCAATTGTCTATCTTTGTTTTCTCCAGTTTAGGCAACGGCAGCTTTTCAAATTGCTCGAATGCATGGAGACGCCTCTCTTTCATCCAAAAAGGTTCTTTGGTCCTTTCAGAATACTGGATGATTTTTTCCCGATCTAATTTCGCTTTTGTATCCAGACCCATGACCACACCTCCTATGCCTCTTGCCCAACAGTTACATCTTCTATGCCCAATTCTTCTTTAATCCAGTCGTATCCATCTGCTTCCAATCGCTCGGCCAGCTCAGGACCACCGGAACGAACAATTTTCCCATTCATCATCACATGGACAAAATCAGGTTTAATATAGTTAAGCAAGCGTTGGTAGTGAGTGATAATCAATACTCCCAATTCAGGTTTGCGCATGCTGTTTACACCGTTGGCTACTACTTTCAGGGCATCGATATCCAGCCCGGAATCAATTTCATCCAATATAGCGATCCGGGGGTTTAGCATCATCATTTGCAGAATTTCATTTCTCTTTTTTTCTCCGCCGGAGAATCCTTCATTTAAATAACGCTGAGACATGGAAGAATCCATTTCCAAAACAGCCATCTTTTCATCCAGTTGACGAATAAATTTCATCAAAGAAATTTCATTGCCTTCTCCCATTTTGGCATTAATGGCGCTTCGCAGAAAATCGGCATTGGTGACTCCGCTTATCTCACTTGGATACTGCATGGCAAGAAACAAACCTTTTCTGGCCCTTTCATCTGTAGTCATTTCCAACAGATCTTCTCCGTCCAATGTTACCCTACCACTGGTAATTTCATATTTCGGATGCCCCATTAAGGCAGAGGCTAAAGTACTTTTCCCCGTTCCGTTTGGTCCCATGATGGCATGAACTTCCCCGCCCTTAATCTCTAAGGTTAACCCTTTTATAATTTCCTTCTCATCGATAGAGACATGCAAATTCTCTATTTTTAAGTTAGGTGTACTGGTTGACATGATTATCCCTCCATTTGCAAAAGATATATATGATTTAAAAGGAATCAGCTTCCTTTAGCATGAGATAAATCCTTAACTATCACTCATTTTTTATACTTCTTCATTATTGTTATACTCTATGGAGAAATAGTCAAGCTAATTTATTCTCATTTGATTATCAATTCCTATTTTATACTATATCACCGATGTAAATCAAGGAAACAACTATTTTTATATTTTTTATATGTTTATGTTTATAAAATGTTTTTGTATATAACAAAAAACCAGAGTCTTCTCTGGCTTTTATCCGATGGCTATAGAAGCCAATGAATCATCTACTTTGGTTACCACTTGAAATTATTTTGCTTTATAAAACACATCAAAGGTACCCCACAAGTCTTCCAGTTCTTTTAACCTCTTTTTTACCTTTGATTGTTCCTTTTGCGTAACCGCTGTAATGAGTCCGTTGATAATACTGAGGGGAGCGGAGAAGGAATCGATAATGGAGGTAATGTGACTAGAAGCAGTTAATACGATGTCAGAATGGGGAATAAGGGGGGACATCAAATTGTCGGTGATGGCCATGGTTTTTGCCCCCTTTTCCTTGGAATATTTCATCACTTCAACCGTTCTCTTGGTGTAGCGGGCAAAGCCGATACCAATAACCAAATCCCTATCGGTGATTCCCAACAAATGCTCTGAGATCCCATCCGCTTGTCTTACCAATTCTGTGTTTTGAAGAATCAGATCAAGATAAAATTCCATAAATGTCCCTAATGCTACAGCACTTCGATACGCAATAATATATATATTTTTGGCTTCAACGATGGCCTTTACCGCTTCCCTAAATTGGGAAGGGTCTAACTGCTGAATAGTATTCTGTAAGTTTTCGATATCATTATTCAGCACTTCATACACAATTTTTTCTTCTCCATCATACTCATCAAGATATTGTTCCAGACGTTCAACCGTTGAGAGCTGCCGTTTTATCGCTTCCTGAAGGTGGGACTGAAGCTCCGGATATCCGCGATATCCCAGAAAATTGGCAAACCTCACAACTGTGGCCTCTCCTACTTCTGCTTTCTTGGCCAGTTTTGCAGCGGTTAAGAAGGGGGATGTATCGGGGTGCTGTATAAGATATCGGGCGATCTTTTGCTGTGCTTTGCTCATCTCTGAAGTCTTCTCGCGAATGCGTTGAAAAACATCGGAGTGATACATATCAATCCTCCCTTCTAAATTTATAGATGTGAATCTAAAGATTGACGCGTCCACTAGTCGAGTTCTGAAAATACATTTTCATAACAATTTGTGACCCTTCGGTCATGGATGTTTAGGTCCGTCCAAAAAATAATTCTACAAAGTGAAAAGGAAATCCTTTTTTCTTCAAAAAATCCCTCTCCTTTTCATTCTTTTCAAGGCCATATCGTACGCATCAATGGTATATTGAATCTCTTTTTCCGTATGGGAAAGGGATACGGAGTAACGATTCAGGGGTTTTGTATAAATTCCCAGGTTCAACAATTCATAATCCAGTTCTTTTCGAAGACCGATTTGGCTCTTTACCATATCTCGATAATTTTGCACCGGATGATCGGTAATAACCACATTAAAGATACTTCCTAACCCAATCGTTTTCCCGGGTACCCGATAGGCATTAAAGACATCATTGATGCCATTTTTTAATCTTTCGGTAGCAAGAATAATTTGCTGGTAGGAATCAGTTTCTTCCAACACCTCTATGGTTGCCAATCCGGCAGCCAATATAGAGGGATGTCCATTATAGGTTCCGCTGTGAAACAGAACATCGGATTTGCTTGGTTTTACGTTGGCTGAACTAATGTCAAGGGCATCTCTCTTCCCCTGGGGAGAACTGATTTCCATGATTTCTTTTTTTCCGCCAACGACTCCAATGGGGAACCCTCCGCCCAGCACTTTACCCAGGGTAGTAAGATCAGGTTTGATCTGGTAATGTTCTTGAGCCCCTCCTAATGCCACGCGAAAGCCAGTTTTTACCTCATCAAAGATGAGAACAATGTTTAATTCATCCGTGATTTTCCGCAAACCTGCAAGGAATTCCTTCTTTGCCGGAATGAATCCGCCTTGCACCGGTTCAATGATCACGGCCGCCAATTCATCGGCATTTTTTCGCAATATTTTCTCGGTCGCTTCCAATTGGTTAAATGGAAGGGAAATGGTGTGCTGCAAATGATAATCGGTCACTCCTGCTGATTCAGGAATGGATTGGGGTTCTTCCTCCTCTCCGGCCAGATCTAAAGGAGGATTGACACTAACCAGTACCTGTTCATATCCTCCATGATAGTGGCCCTCAAATTTGGCGATTTTGTCCTTACCGGTATAGGCACAAGCCAATCGAACCGCCAACAGGGTTGCTTCTGTGCCGGAGTTTGTGTATCTGACCTGTTCTATTCCCCGATATAAATGAATCAACTTCTTGGCCATTTCCACTTCTAGCTCATGGGGGGTCCCAAAGATGGTGGTCCCCTTATTCATCATCTGCTTTAGAACGGCATTGGTGATTCGGAAATGGCCGTGTCCCAGCATTAATGCACCATAGCAAAGCAGATAATCGATATATGGATTCCCGTCAATATCTCTTAACCTGGAGCCGTTTGCTTCGCCCATGATGATTGGATACGGATCAAAATACTTAATGTTTGCCGTTACTCCTCCAGGCATCACCTGTTGCGCTTCTTCAAAAAACCTTTTTGATCCTGGTGTTTTCCTTATTAGTGCCTCCTTAGGATCAATTTCCAACACCTCAATTGCCATCTCTCCATTTCCCCCTTCAAGGTAATTTCATCTCGCAATTCATTTGAAGGAATATATCCTTCTTTATTACTTAATTATGAAATATATATTTCATAATACACCTTTTCATTATTTTTTAAAGGGTTGCTCACCTCTATATTTCTTGATATTTTGGCAAATTTGCAAAAAAATGCAGAGATAACTCTCTATTTAAGAGTTTCTCTGCAATTATCTCCCGATTTTTAACATTTTCATATTCTTTCGAAAATTGGGCATGTAAAAGGATCGACTTGTGAAATGAACAGAAAGAAGAAACACATCCCGTGAACCTACTGTTACCCGCTACGGGATGTCTCATGTGGTGTTTTCTCTGTTTCTGAAAAGCTTTTGTTACTCTAATCAATCTGATTTGAGCTGATTAACCTGCTTTAAATTCAAAAAATGAAATCCACCTAAATGCAACGGATAGTGAAGATGGTTAAGATTAACCGATCCATATTCATTAAAACAATCAGGCTGCCAATAGGTTGTGATGATATCCCCAACAAACCAGTCATGGTCCCCGCAGGGAATCATTTGGTGAACACGGCATTCATACGCTAAAAAGGATTGGGCGAGAATAGGGACTCCTGTCTTTTCCCCTGAAATCAGGTCGATGGATTGAGATGTTAGTTTGTCTTGATCTCTTTTCGATATGGTTCCGCTGATTTTTATCCAATGGGAATGGGAGTACGGTAAAAAATTAATGGCAAAAGCTCCCGATTGCTTGACAAGAGAATAGGTATATCTCTCCTTGGAGATGGCTACTCCAAACCGTAAGGGATGGGCTGACACTTGTGAATACCACGAGGCTGCCATCATGTTTTCTTCCCCTTCATATTGACTGGTCACGACAGCCACCAAATTGGGCAAATAACAGGATGTTCCTTCCTTTGCGATCTGCAGCATTTCCCTCTTCCTTTCATTAAAAAACTTTCTTCAAGAGACTTTCTTCACATGGAACTTTTCCGGGTAAAGAAAACTCGCCGATTGGCGAGCCCTTGGGCGAAGACAGAGGCGTAGTTGCCCTTATGCGACATAAGAAAGTATAAATAAAAGATTTATACTTTCTTATTAGCCAAAAAAAAAATGGTAAGCTCCATTTGTAAGCTTACCATTTTTGCCTTCACTGTAAAATTGTTATTTCACAAATTCAGGTCATCTATTCGTATTTCTTTTGGGCAGGAACAACTGCGCCAGCATATTTTTCTTCGATAAAAGTTTTTACTTCCTCAGATAACAAAACTTCAGCCAGCTTCTGGATGCGGGCATCTTCTTTGTTGTCTGGACGTATAGCTAAGACATTGACATAGGGAGAATCTGCATCTTCCAGAATGAGAGCATCCTTGGCTGGTACCAAATTAGCCTGAAGGGCAAAATTGGTATTAATGACCGCCAGATCAACCTTCGGATCTTCAATGGCACGGGGAAGCATAGCCGGATCAAGCTGGGTAAACTTTAGATTCTTTGGATTTTCAACAATATCTGTTAACTGACCGTTAATTCCTACTCCATCCTTTAGTTTAATCAAACCATTGGCTTCCAATAGCGCGAGAACACGACCAATTTCACTGGAGCTGTTTGTAACGGCAACTGTTGCACCGTTCGGAAGTTCATCAATGGACTGATAGGCTTTTTCCTTATTGGAATACGCACCCATTGGTTCAATATGAACACCTACAAGAGGAATTAGATTTAATCCCTTCTCCTTATTTGTATTTTCCAACCAAGGAATGTGCTGGAAGTAGTTTGCATCCAATTCTTTCTCGGCCAGCATGGTATTTGGTGTCACATAATCCTGCAAAACAACCACTTCTAACTTAATTCCCTCTTTCTCCAATGCCGGTTTTACCACTTCATTCAATACTTCCGCATGGGGAACCGCAGTGGCTCCAACTTTCAAAACTTCCTCTTTTCCTCCACAACCAGCTAAAACAACGGTTAATGCAAGTACCAATACAGCGAGTATACCAAACTTTTTCATCATGTTCCTCTCCTTGTCCTTAAATTTATATATAAGTTATCGCTTATCCACTAAGCGGGAAAGCCAATCACCAATGGATTGAAACAACTGAACAATCAAAACCAACAGAATGGTTGTTACCAACAAAATATCTCCCTGGAATGAGTTGTATCCCAAATTGTAGGCCATACTTCCCAAACCGCCAGCACCGATAATTCCAGCGAAGGCAGAATAACCGACCAGCCCCACAGAAGTAACGGTAATGCTGGAGATAATCGCCGGAAGGGCTTCCGGTATCAACACCTTTCGTATAATTTGCCAATTGTTCGCCCCCATGGATTGAGCCGCTTCGATGACACCTTTATCCACCTCCCGAATGGACGTTTCTACCAGTCTTGCCAAAAAAGGGGCAGAGCCTAAAATAAGCGAAAAGAGAGCGGCAGTCGGTCCAATGGATGTTCCAATTAACATCCTTGAAATGGGAATGACCCACAAAATCAGAACGATATAGGGAACCGAACGGAAAATATTAACCACCGTACCAAGAATGGAATTTAACCATTTAATCGGCACCATATATCCGGGACTAGTAATAACCAGCAAAACTCCTAAAGGGATTCCAAGAAGGGAAGCAAAGAATAGAGAAACAATCACCATGTATAAAGTTTCCCCTGTCGCTAGAAGAACTCCATCCCAATTGGTCATCACATTCTGAAAATATCCTGTGATCCATTCCATCACCTATTCCCCTCCCTTCTGGGCCAGATGTTCCACTTCCACCTTCTCTTCACGGAGAAAGCGAATGGCTTTCTTCTGTTCCTCTTCCGGACCGATCAACTGCAGGAACAAAGTACCATAGGAATTTCCTTGTATCCGGTTGACATGTCCATGAAGAATATTAACTTCTACATCAAACTTTTTAATTAAACGATTTATGAGCGGCCTTTCTGCCGAGTCCCCAAGAAATGACAGCTTCACCAGAGAACCATCCTTTAACAGTTCTTCCCAATCATGAAGTTGTTCCAATGTATCATCCGGTTCTGTCACCTGTTTTACAAAACGTTTTGCGATTTCTGTTTTTGGATGGCTGAAAACCTCAAGGACCGTTCCCATCTCAACGATTTTCCCATTTTCAATTACCGCGACCCGGTCACAAATTTTTTGGATCACGTGCATTTCATGGGTAATGAGAACAATGGTTAGCCCCAATTTTTCATTAATTTCTTTTAACAAATCTAGAATAGAATCGGTCGTTTTCGGATCTAAAGCTGAAGTGGCTTCATCACAAAGCAAAACCTTCGGATGATTGGCAAGAGCCCTTGCAATGCCTACCCTTTGTTTCTGTCCACCGCTTAGCTCAGAGGGATAAGCATCTGCCCTTTCTTTTAGGCCCACCAATTCAACCAACTCATTCACCCTTTTCTCAATATTCTCCTTAGAAACTCCGGCAATCTCCAAAGGAAAAGCGATATTTTCCTTCACCGTTCTAGACCAAAGCAAATTAAAATGCTGAAAGATCATTCCGATTTCCTGCCGGGCTTTCCGCAAGTCACGGACTGAAAGCCGAGTCATTTCCACATTAGACACTTGAATGCTCCCAGAGGTAGGTGGCTCAAGCATATTGATCGTCCTGATCAATGTGCTTTTTCCTGCACCGCTGTAACCAATCACTCCAAATATTTCTCCCTTTTGAACTTCAAGATTGATATCAGATAAGGCTTTCACCTGCTTTTTTCCCGATGAAAAGACTTTTTCCAATTTCTTAATCCTTATCATAATGGCACACCCCCTCACTAAATAATAAAAACCTTTCCTGAGACAGAAAGGTTTTTGAGCGAACCGACCCCTCTTATCTCTCAGGAAAAATCCTGCAGGAATTGGCACCTTCCCCTGATTTAAAATCCAAGGGGGTTGCCGGGCTTCATCGGGCCAGTCCCTCCACCTCTCTGAATAAGAGATATATTATTCATATCATTTTTGACATGATTACAAGTTACCACGCAGACATGTACATGTCAATAGGAAATTGCTTCTTGATACATGTCAAAAGCCTCTTTTCTTTCTCCCGAATTTTCTTTGTCTTCAGCCTTATCCCATAATTCATAATTGATCTGTAATGCAAATAAATAAAGCTCTTTCATCCAAGCAAGGGCTTCTTGCCACCATTCCATTTGGCGATAAAACAGTGCCAATTGATGAATGGCATAACACAGGGAAGGTCCAACCGTTGATTTCGCTTCTTCTTGTGATGAATAAGAATAAAATTCTTCCTTCTTTTCCTCAATCAGCCTTTTACACATGGTAATCGCCTTTTCTTGTTCACCCTTGTGAAAATAATAGTCGCACAAGTACACCTTGAGATGCTCAATACTCATCATATATCCCATTTGCGGCGGATATTGGGAAATGGCCTCCTCCATTTGTTGGATCGCCAATTCATAATTTCCTCTTGAGCCGTTGATTTCGGCCATTTCTGCCAAGGAACGGACATAGGCAAAATGCTCATTTTGATCTTCCTTAGGTCCTTCAACGGCAATGGTATGAAAGATATCATAAGCCAAGTCATGATGATGATATCTGAGGGCCATGACAGCCACCATCATCCGAGTATTGGGTTGGGAAAACTTGCGAAATGTATCATTTGGAAGAAATCGTCCTACTAATTTTTCGGCACGTTCAGCCAATTGATTCACCATTTCATCATGTGAGATCGGATTCATTGAGATTCTCCTTTCTAAAAATACAATAACGGAAGTAAACATGCATGACCGAAGGGTCACAAATTGATCATTTCTTTAGTTTAACAAAAAGAGCCAATCGGTAAAAGATTGGCTCTTTTTTTGTTTCCTGTCTTTATTTGTTACGCTATATGAATTTTGAGAGGATATCAATTTATGGGGGTTAATCTTCATCTACTTTTCCGTTTTCTTTATCTTTTTCTTCCTTTTTCCCTTTAAACTGACTTTCATCGTCATCCTTTTCATTTTTTTCTAGATACTTTAGTTCTCTTTCATTTTCCTTATTTTCCTTATTTTCCTTATTTTCCTTATTTTCCTTTTTCTCCTCTTTCTCTTTCTCCTCTTTCTCTTTCTCCTCTTTCTCTTTCTCCTCTTTCTCTTTCTCCTCTTTCTCTTTCTCCTCTTTCTCTTTCTCCTCTTTCTCTTCTTCTTTACCCTTGAAGATTCCTTTGCCGATGTCACCTGTCTTTTTTTCGATTTCCTTTTCCTTTTCTTTTTCCTTTTCATTTACTTCTTCTGCCTTTTTCTTTACTCCATCCTCTACCCTATTAAAAATTTCATCTGTTAGTTTCTCAGTTTTTTCTTCTTTATCATTATCGTCTCCCTTTTGGTTGCCTTTCTCCCGATTCTCCTGCCGTTTTTCTTTTATTTTATGTTCCTTTATTAACTTGCCAATACCATTTGATTCTTTGGCAAGATCAGCGATGGTTTTCTCTTTTATCGAATCAAGGGAAACTTCGATTCCGCTTTCCTTAGCCATTAAATAGATGGCATATTTTCCTGGAGACACTTCCTGATTTTTCGCCTCTTCCCTCCATTTGGATTCGCTTCTGATCAACGAAAGCTGAATATTTTCTTTTTCCAGTTTATCTGAAAGCTGATCTTCAATGTCGTTGGCAAACTGAATACTATTTTCATCTGATGCAACCAAGGTAGTAGTTACGAGAATTTCTCCTTCCCCTTTGAGATATCCCATGTCCTTAGCAAACTGAATCAGTTGAGTGGCAACTAGTTCCAATGATTCTCCTTTCCACTCTCCCTGATTCAGCTGATCTACCAATCTCTCCCCGTCTTCATTATAGGCAATAACTTCTGTTACTCTTTTCTCTTTATCTACACCTAACTCAACACTCGGATTAATATCCAGTGACACATAGGCATAAACCGGATTTTGTTGAAGTAAAAAGAATGGAATAAATAGCAAAATGAAAACAATACTGGCTACCAGCATCGGCATCGCTTTCAGCTTGACGGAAGGGGGGTGAACAATAATTTCTTCTCCTACTTGTATATCCTGGTTTCTGCGACGCACCTTTAAAAATTCTCCATCAGGTGTCATAATGACCATTGATCTTGTTCCTAATTGCATGACAATACCCTTTTTCATCAGGCTCCCTCCTTTCTAGCTTCTTTCCAGACCTGTCAGATAGGATCTTAAATATGGAAAGTCTCCTATCTGAATGAGTGCCAGTGCTGTTATATACTTTCGATTCCTTTCAATGGTTTTTCTACTTAGTTCTACTTTTTTCGTTAACTCTTTTAATGGCAAACGCTTTTTATGAAGAAACGTTTGCTTCAATGAGTGATCCTCAACTAATAATTTCGCAATACTAAAGGCATTTTGTCTAGCATCCACATGTCTAGGGGCTTCATCCACCAGATCCATAAAAGAAACACCATAATCCTTTAATTTCTCCTGGAGGAGAAAAATTTCTTCCTTTCTTTTAACCGTATCACTATCCATCTGATATTGAAGGATTGCCGCTCGAATCTCATAGGGACGATATTCTTCCCCTTCTTCTCCTTCCTGATGAAATAGGGAGATGGATTGATCGTATTTACATTCCTTCCGTATGTAATCAATGACTCGTCTTTTGATTACCATATCTGCAAAGGTTAAAAAAGATTTCCCTTTTTCCGGTGAATATTGGGAAATGGCCTCGTTAAAAGCTTCAAGGCCAACGCTAAACTCATCATCAACGGAAGGATCAATATAACGTTGACATACCCTTGATACGCTTTTACTTATAAATGAGCGGTATTTCTGGAGCAGATGATTCCTCAGCTCATCCATCTGATGAATCTGTATCTCCATTACCAATTCTTCAAGGGTTTTTTCTTCCGTATCCCTGGTGGTAAACTGAAATTTAAATAAGCTAAACAGCATTCGGGATCACCTCCCCAAATAGATCTATTCGAAACAGTTTCTTATTTTATGAGGGTTCGATTCCAGATTGCGTGCGTTTCGGTACTGCTTTCCTTAGCCTTTGCCAATGATTTGGCAAAGTTCTATATTTTCCTGCAGTGCAAGAAAAAATTCCCCGACTGTTCACGGGGAATCCTTCATGTCCATCAGTTCAATTCAAACTTTTCCATTCAAAAAATTTGTCCATTCAAATGAAACTTTATAAACGTAACTAAACTTACATGACCCGAAGGGTCACAAATTCGCATGAAAATAATTCCATCCAGTAGTTACCTAGTTACTGTATCATCGTTATCTTTCCATAATTGAAATTGAACAGGGGAATGGGTAAGTCGTAAATCTTTATGGTGGTAGCAATATCAGACCCCGCGAACTAAACGGACAGCATCGATCATTGAGCACAAATTCCTGTTGCTGCGAGCACGAATATCAAATTACTGTTTGTCTCTGATC